>JANLRK010000713.1:0-26063 GCA_031361585.1 Pirellula sp.
CTATCCGCAGCACAAGGCATGCGGGATTCCAAAATACCGCAGGCTTGCCCTGCTGGATTCTTCTGCTTTTAGGCTACATACAAGCAGGCCCTACGCGCTGCATACGGAAGTGCCAGCCATCGTGCCATCGCAACAAATCACTTCGACCAACCGAACGTTTCGCCGGGCTTCCCAGGGGTCAGACGCGGGATTCGGGTTTCGGTTCTCTTGTGAATCCCGAATCCCAAGACTGACCCCACGCCCTCTCCAACCTGACCCCACGCCCTCTCCAACCAAGAAGGTGCGGGAGATGGAAATGCGTTTCATCTTGGGTCAATGCACAAAACGTTGCCGTTCAGCCTTCGGCGGGAGAAGATGTGTCGATGTTCGAAGCGATTGATCCGCCGCTTGGTTGCAACGGTTTGTTATCTGCGATTTGCCGGGGAGGCCGCGAAACGTATTTGCGACCTGATTCAGTTTGACGACGCAGGATGTCAGCATATATCCGATCCAGATCGAACTCGAAGTTCGCCCCAAGTTGATGGCGAATCGCTTTTATTTCGTCGGTAGGATCATTCATAGGTCACCAGTAGTTGTTCCGGAGTACAAATCGTGGCACACTCAATGCCAGCTATCCGGCACGTGGCGTAAATCAGATGTTGTGTCGACGGATTCATTATATGCTTGAAGTTCCAGGTCGCCAAATAATCGATGCCGTTTGTTGCCGCTATCGCAATGTGCAACGCGTCACGGGGCTCGGTTGCAGGGACAGCATGAGCGGCAATCAGGGCAGCGGCAAGCTCTTTTGCCACCTCAGTCGTTCGCAAGATGTCAATCCCGTCTATTACTGCAAGTCGCTCTTGAGCCGCGTCAGCGTCGCCATCGCTGCATTCCGCGATGACTAAGTCAGACACATACAAGTGGTAACGAGTGGCTGCCGAACGCCACCATTCGCGGGTCGATTGCTGTCGCACCAAAACCGCAGTGGATGGCTGTATTCGCCCGGCTATGTGTCCAATTACGGTGGTTTCGAGGTAGACGCTTTGCATCTTTACATCCTACCGCAGATAACGTTTCGATTCACCCAGCGGCGGGATGAATGATTGATTTTTCAGTGGACCCGACCGCCGCTTGGCTACAATCGTTGGTTCTGCATCATTTGTCGTTACCATTTTCGGTCTTTGGTACTGAGGATTTCATTATCCGGACCGAGCAGATTTTGGAAAGTGGAATCAAAGTCGAATCATCAGCGTTCGCGCTACTGGATACTTCGAGATAGTCAGATGCAACATCAACAATGCGGTAAAGTGAAATGCGTCCCGGTTGGAACTGCGAATTTGGGGGCTGGTATGAACTGCGTTCACCTGTAATCGACCGGAAGGTAGGCTGACCTACGTGCTATTGCGACGGATGTTTTCTTGCCATTTCGAGAAAGAGCTCATAGCGCGCCTTCATTTCAACGATGCTGTCTCCACCGAATTTTTCGACAAAGGCCGCGGCAACTTCAAATGCAACGACATGCTCCACGATGATTGCGGCCGCGGAGATCGCGCACACATCGCTTCGCTCATAGCTCGCGCGATGTGGCTCCTTGTCCACCATGCGAATCGAGTCGAGCGGTTTGCGAAGCGTGCTAATCGGCTTTTTTGCAGCCCGAATGATGAGCGACTGACCATTGGTCATACCACCTTCAAGCCCTCCGGCATTGTTGGAGGGACGGGTGTAACCAAGATTGGGTAGATGGCTCTGAGTTGCGTCGTAATGAATTGGATCATGAACCCTCGACCCCTGTGTACGAGCCGCTTCGAACCCCATCCCAATTTCGACCCCTTTGATGGCTTGCACAGCCATCACCGCCTGGGCAAGCTTGCCGTCCAGCTTCCGATCCCATTGAGCATGAGTACCCAATCCAAATGGCAAGCCATCGACGCGGACCTCGATAATACCTCCCAGGGTATCACCCTCCTCTGCCATTCGATCAATGTACTGTTCTGCCTCACGATCTCTGGATGGGTCCACGGAGTAGATGCTACTCGTTTCTCGAGTCTTTCGGACATCATTTAGTTTATGTTGAAGCGACTGGCCGCGTCCAATGGACATAGCTCCAAGCTCCAAAACATAGCCAATCGTCTCGATCCCAAATTCAGAAAGTAGCTGCCTCGCAAGTGCTCCCGCTGCAACTCGGACGGCCGTTTCCCTCGCACTCGACCGCTCTAGTACTCCTCGAATGGACCCAAGGTATTTTATAGCGCCGGTCAGATCCGCGTGACCTGGTCTCGGGCGTTCCAGTTCCTTAAGCCGCTCTAATTTATAGTCATTGTTGACGACTTGGAGAGCAATTGGCGAGCCCAGACTGGTCGATTGCCAAACGCCCGTTAGGATATCGACGGTGTCCTGTTCTAGTTTTTGCCGGCCGCCACGTCCATAGCCCCCTTGCCTCAGCCTCAATTCATGATTGATCATGTCCTTATCGATGGTTAACCCAGCAGGAAACCCATCAATGAGCGCTAGCAGGGCTTTCCCATGTGATTCTCCGGCGGTCCAATAGCGAAGCATAAAGTGTTTCGAAATTCATTCAAAGGTAATCTAGCAAAAGAATCATTCTAGTTGTCGTCAGTTCTTAGCCAAGCCGCAATTGCTGTCGACGATCGTCTGTTTTCTTACCCACACGCAAAGCATTCCTGCATGACAGACTCAACAATTCAAGCATTTGAAAAGAATAATCGTATCGGCTACTGTACGAATGTGCACGCCGGCAGAGATTTAGCGGGAGTATTAGAGAATCTCGTAAACCATTGCCTACCTATTCGAATGCGTGTAGGGTCCGATCGACCACTTGGCATCGGGCTTTGGTTTTCGGAGGAATCGGCGACTCAATCCCTGCAACCCGCACATTTGACACTCCTAAAGCAAAAACTGTCTGAGTTTCAGTTAGTGCCTTTTACGCTCAACGGCTTTCCTCAAGGTGACTTCCACAGTCAAGTCGTTAAGCACCGTGTGTACCAGCCGACATGGTGGCAACGTGAGCGGCTCGAATACACGCTCAACCTGATTCAGTTGCTCGACCAGATTCTTCCTGTAGGTGAAGTCGGCTCTATTTCAACATTGCCGATTGCCTGGAGCAAACCCGATCCATCCCGCGAACAACTGCAACGCGCCGCAGCACAATTGTTAGAGGTTGCCATGGTGCTGCATAGGCTCTACGAGGAAAAAGGGCGAAAGATCGTGCTGGCTATCGAACCAGAGCCAGGCTGCTATTTGACCAATAGTTCTTCGTTTCGCATGTTCTTTAACGAGTACCTTCGATCCTCCACCTTGCCCAATGCTACTGCAGACGTTGCCGGCGAATACCTGACACTTTGCCACGATGTATGCCACGCAGCCGTAATGTTCGAAGACCAGTCGTTCGAGTTGCAGCAACTAATGCATGACGAAATTGCAATCGGGAAGGTTCAGGTTTCGTCAGCCATTCGAGTCGACTGGGACTCGATGTCCGGGACCGAACGTGTCGAAGCCTTCGCACAATTGCGAAGCTTCGCAGAAGACCGTTATCTCCATCAGACCAATTGCCGCAATTTGCGAACCGGCAAATGTGATTTTGTAGAGGACTTGCCTATTGCCCTATCGTCTGTATCATCGCCCGCCGAACTTGCTGGCGAATGGCGAATCCATTTTCACGTTCCGATTTTTCTGCCCCGGCTTGGATTGATTCATTCGACACAGAATGAGATTACTAAGTTACTGCAAATCCTGTGTGGTCCAGTCGCAAAACGCCCAGTTTTTACTGGACACTATGAGGTGGAAACCTATGCCTGGGGCGTACTACCGGAAACCATGCGAGAGGGTAATTTGAACGAGGGCATCGCCAGGGAAGTGAACTGGCTCAAGCACCACGCCGCAAGTCACTTAACAGAAAAACGATAGATGGTTGTTGAATTCCAATCCGTATCGGGACGCAATGTTACACTTGGAAATTCGGGATGATTGGGTGAGTCTGGATAGTGTTGTGTCTCAAGGCAAAATGCACCGTGCTTTGGAAATGGATTGTCGTTGAAGCTATTTGCGGTAAACAGTTGCACGGCTGGTTCGGTCGTTAAGCACTCCATGACTCGGCCAGAGACGGGCTCAACTACTTTCGCGGCCAAACGAAGTGTTCCAAGATCACCTCGCAATTGGTACGTATGATCGTATCCGCGAAACGTACCATCCAAAGCACCGTAGAGTTGTATAATGCGTTCACCGATGAGATGTGGGCGACGAAAATCTAGCACGGTTTCTTCAACAGAAGCGAGCTCACCCGTCGGGATCATTGACTTGTCTACAACAGCAGCTTTATCCGCTTCGATTTGCAATTCGTGCCCAAGAACATTGCTTCCTGCACCTGCCAAATTGAAATACGCGTGGTTGGTCAGATTGATGATCGTGGGTTGATCGGTTTTAGCTTTGTAATGGATTTTCAATTCGTTTTGGTCGGAAAGCGAGTACATGACACTCACTTGAAGCGTACCAGGGAAACCTTCTTCGCCATCGCGACTCGTGTATCTCAATTCGACGGACGCTTGGTTGGCATTTTCGGATTTGGCACCTTTCCATAGCGATTTCCCAAAGTGCTTTTGGCCTCCGTGAATGTGATTTTCACCCGAGTTTTTGGTGACCTGAATGGCCTTGCCATCGAGTTGGAAGCGACCTCCGCCGATGCGGCCGCCATGTCGGCCCATCACGGCAGCGGCCGGAAAGCCCTTCAAGTACGTATCCAACGAGTCTGCTGCGAGAACGACATTGGTGTATTGCCCATCTCGGCCTGGCACGGAGAGTTCCGAAATGATCGCTCCGTATTCAATTACCTTGGCTTGCATGCCTTTGCTGTTTCGAAGCGTAAATTGCTGAACGACTTCACCGCTCGGCATGGTTGCATACGGCGACACGACGGTTGAGGGAGTCTCTGCAAGTGCGCAATTCATCAGAAGCCCAAAACCAACACATACCGTCCTAAATCGAAATGGAATTCGCATCGAAAAAGTCCTTGAAAATCAGAGGAAGGGAACAATCGTTTAACCCCGCGCCGCAAGCGTTGGCTAACCTTGGCATCGTCGTCTCCGGCGTGGGGTCAAACAAGATGCGTCACGTGATGTGCTGACCTAACACCGTCCTAGCAACTTTAGCCACGTCCAGTTAATCGCCACCGCTGTTGGAAGAGCCACGTGTTGATCAATAAAAGGATTGCGCTCGCGCTCAAGGTCACAACAAAGTAACTGCCAACCAGTGGCCAAGACCCCAATTTGGCGCTGGCTGATGAGCTCCCCGATGCAACCTCCGTCATCGGGGTATTGTCGGCAGCCATCAATGGACTGGCTATTCCGATAAATCGTAAATTTTCGACTTGTTGCCTAGCGAATTGGTTTTCACTCGAATCTCCAGCTGGGGCAAAGCTCCAGAACAGGAAATAGATCGCGATCGGCAGACAATACAGAAACATCAAAACGATGTAACTAACCATCATGGCGCTGCTTGTCTTACGCAGTAGCGTCGACAGGAACAAGGCTAAAATGGCGTTGAAAACCGACGCGACGATACAAATACTGAGAAAAACCAACATGGCTTTCCAGTTCTTAAAGAGCTCCGGGTTTAAGAACGAGAGAAGTAGCGGGAACATCAGGAAGGAGGTCAAGACAAACGACACACGGTACCCCGCTAGCAACTTGCCCCACATGATCTCCCATGAAGAAATCGTCGTCGTTAACAGGAGATCTAAGGTCTGCCGTTCGCGTTCACTGGTAATGCTGCCGGCAGTAAAAACAGGTGCGGCCAAGATGTTAAAGACAAGCACGTAGCCAACGTAATAAGACGCATAATTTGGCATCAGGAACAACAATACAGCCATCAAAGGAATCGCCAAAACCATACTCAATTGGATAACTAAACGCAGCATGAGAGTTCCTTGGCTAAAGAGCTCTGCGTGCATTTCCTTGTCGTACACTGGATTGGCGTTGTCATCCATCAATGTCTTGCGCCGAGGCGGCGCGAATAAATTGTCAGGGAACTGATCTCGCTGAATCACGAGTCCGACCGCTTCGCGTTGTTCTTGGTCGAGATCGACAACTTCGCTTCCTTGGCTTCCAACGTCTGGTGGATAAAGCAACCTGCGGGCCGTCACGGCCAACATAGCGAAACCTGCAAATAAACAGATGGCCGGAACAAAAGTGATCGTGATCATTAGCCGCAAGTCCCCCTGCGGAGCAAGCAAGAGCCACGAGACAACCCAAACAATCAAGATTGGCAAGATCAAAACGTAGCTTACCACCAACGAAGCGCTCGTGCGTTTGAAATAGCTCGAGCAGTACATGCTAATCGAACCAAACAGGAAAATAGCCGATAAGAGGCCCACATAGGCCGCTAAAAGTTCGTAGATTGAAACACCACCGAGCGGCAGGCATAACATGATGATCGGCAAAGAGCCTGCCACCAATACGACCAAGTGCGCCAACGCCGCAATGAGTTTGCCCGATACGATCACCCAAGGTCGGAGTGGACTAGCTAGTAGCATTTCATAGGTCTTGCGCTCTTTCTCGCCAGAAATAGCACCAGCCGTGAAGCTAGGAGCCATGAGCGACGCAATTGCAAATTGCCCAACAAAGAAAAAATCGACCAATCGTTGCGCAGACGCGGATTCTCGACTCAAATCGATTTTGGTATCCCGAGGGTATGCAATCAAAACGACTGCGGCCAACGCTATTTGATACACGAGCATCAACAGGAAGGCCCGCGGCGCCCTAAGGTTGGAAATCAGCTCGCGTTGCAGAACAGGGTTGTCAAGAGCGAACATAGTCCAAGTAAGTAAAGTAGTGAGCGAGCAGATCGTTCCGGTTTCTTAGCCCCCAGTCTATCCGCTTGGGCACGGATTGTTCAGCGCCGCATAACTATCCTGATCGATTCTATGCAAAAATTTCCAATGTTCTTGGCTAGCCAGATTGGCTTAGAGCCTCGATTTGCAGGCAGCTCGGTGGTATTCTTCTCGAGCAATTAAATCTACTGTTCCACTCGATAATGGCCGCTATTACCAAGTGCGACTATCGATCCAATCGCGCTACCACGCTTTCGATAAATCGAGGTGAGGAGCAAAGGGATAGTCTACGGGCGTGTACGGTATTAACAACTCCGGAGTCTCCAATTTTCTATGATCTCCATGTCGTGAAGTCAGCAATCGATCCAACGCTCCGGCCATTAACAGCGAGCGTTCGACGGGATAAGCAGGAAGGCCTGTCTGAATCATCTTCTCGATCCCCTTTAGGAGATAGGCGAAATGCGGATACCTTGGTTCATGACGCTCTTCGGCGCGCACCGCGACGATTTTTCTATTAGCGATTTTGATGGACGCAGAGATACCGCTGGCGTGACCTGACAACATGAGTACTGGCACCAGTAAACCATCATCGTATTGGATTAAAAAAACGGCTCCGTCGTTGATGGAACCTTCGAGAATCGACTTTCGATCGGTGCCGCTTGCCGTTAACGCAGCATCGAAGAGCTCGTCGCGAATGGTGCCTTCGCGTAGGAGTCGCGGAAGTGATTGGGTTGGTAAACATTGCACCCAACGAATACCCTTCTCAGCGTCTAATCGCCGTTCCAAGAAAGTTTGCAAGAATTCTAGGGTGTGGAATCCGTAAATATCCAATCCTGAGTACCCCACTCCTAAACAAGCTTCAATGTGGCTTCCCCAAGGAATCGTGACATCAGGATCGCGAAAGCTCACGGGTAATGAAGAGCCTGCCATCCATGGAACTCTCAATTCTTTGGCTCGATCGTACATCCATTTGGCATCAGACCATTCCGGGCCAGGGTGCTTGTCATTAAAGACAGGGACGACTTTACCGCACTTAGAGAACGTGGCGGTGATTTCCTCAAAGAACCGTCGTCTAGGGTAGAGATGTTGCTGTTTCTCGTTCGTGGGATAGTCCCCATGCTCGCCGATACTTAGTACACCGTCGACAGCAACCGAATTGGAGCCGAGCGTAATGGCGTCACGAATCGTTGAATAGATTGGAAACTCAAACTTTGCGCTGAGCGCCCTGGAGAGATCATCCGCGGGAGATTGATCAACGTACAGCGACGCCAATCGTAGCGAGGGCCCCTCTCCGCCATCTTGCTTCCAGCCCTCTAATATCTTCCCTATCAGTACATCAGAATGGGAATTCCTGCGATACACCGTGACGACAGCTGCTACCGATTTCTTTTCAACAAACTGAGATGAAAGCGTTTGTGAAGAGGCCATCGCCGAGCAGAAAGCGATCAGAAACTCGCGACGACGCATCTCGAAAGCCTGTTGAGCCATCATCATTCCTTGGTTCAGGGATTCTCCAACTTGCAACGGTCGAGTCCGATGCAATGTGATTTTACTCAACACCTGACATTGTCAATAGATGCCAGTTTGCAGAACCATTTTCTTCGAATTCATTCCATTCCCCTCAGAAACGGTTTTGATTTTTTCGGCGTCGATCTTAAGGCGGGCCGATTTAAATCGTAGCGGAAGCTGTCAAAGCTTTCGTGAATGCTGGACGCCAACGAAATGCTTGACGCATTCCGCTACCCGGGAACGCTAGCGAAAGTGTCTCGCAGCCCAGCTTAAGATTGACGCCATTTTTTCATTCTAATTGGCTAATGACCCATTGCGATCTGAACCGTCAAGTCTCCGGAAGGAGATTGGAATCGCACCGTTTCAATATCCGCTTCAGGATTAAATGAGACTTTGTAGTTGCAGCCACTTACGGTTGTTGGCAGACCAAGCACAATTCCAGGCAGGTCGAGCCGTTCTTTAGCACCTCCACCAATCATATTTGCGAGTTCCCCAACCAGATCAAGTATGTCATTGTTAATGGTGGCGGGTCGTTCGCCTATAAACGCTTCAGCCGCAGCAAACGCTACTTCCTTGTCCACACTAATCACAATAGTGCCTTTGATGGAACCGGCAAAGCCGATAATACCTGTTACGTCGTGCCCTGTGCGAAACTCATCCGCTATTTCAGTAGATTGGACTTCCACTTCCCACCCGAGCATGGTTGCAAAAACCGCTTTCGTACTGGCGATGAAGGCGGGCATGTAAATGCTTTGAATTCCTATTTCGACTGTCATTTTTTTCAATTCTGAAAGGTAGTTGGAGGAGTCCAAAAAATGGAGGCAAGAGTTTATTACTAAGAAGAGCCTTGCTTTCAAAACTGAATAAGCTTTGTAATTCGATGTGCATAAGGATGTTTTCCACATTTTGCCTTACCGATTGGATGGCTTTGCGTCCGCATTTAACGGTTGCGACGAATGGAGCTCCATTTTATCGCTTATTTCCAGGGCTCCGACTTTCATCAAGACTCCGAATGTACCTTTAAATCGTGCAAGCCTTGTGCTGCGGAAGGTTCGGACTTCCTGGCTACCATGCTCGGACATGTTGCATAAAAAAAACCGAGGAGAGGAATCGCTTTCGCGAAACCTCTCCCCGGCAGCCTCTTCCCCTCCCGACCCCACACACACTACCAAAAAAGCCGAGAGGAGAAATTTCCTTCCATTGCGATTATATTTTCAGTCGATCCGACTTCTTCTTTACGCTCAATGTGTCGGGATCTTTTTTCAGGGCAGGTGCCGCCGCTTCGTTCGATTTGTCTTCGCCCAACACCGGTGGCGAAGCTTTTATATCCGTAACAGTAGTCCTAGCCTCAAGCTCGACAGAGCGAACATATTCGAGACCGCTGATGTACTGGTCGGCCGTCATATTTCCAATGTTTTCTCGAAGCAATCCCTGTAGTGCATTGCAAAGTTGCAAAACCTCACGATGAGTTGTGCTCCCGTCGCCACTGTTCGTCGGCCCCCGAGCCGAAAAAACTTGGTCAACTTGCTCTTTCACAGGTGCAAATTGTTGTTGGCGAAGTATGTGCGGCCAAGTCAACTTGCGATGCTCTTGATCGAACTCCTGGGCCGACAATCGCTTTGGCTGGTAATACTCGATAAATTTTTTCCGTGCTTCGCCAATGAATGGTTTCGGCCCATATTTTTGCATGAAATCTTCGCGAATCTCGCGTCGCTCATAATAAGCTTTTGTTACGGCTACGCTGTTTTCAATCGCCCGCTTATACGCCTCGACATAGTTGACCGCAGCAAGACTATCAAGATAGACGGTTTGGCCGACAGAACTGATAACCGCTGCCTGCCCCCTCAGCGATCCCTCGACCAACGTGCTGGAATGTCCTGTGTATGACCAATTTGCAATCGGTTGAGCGATGGCCGGACCTTGAGCATAACCTTGCTCCGCGAAGCTAACGCACGCAGCGATCAATGCTAAAACACTCAAGCAGTTCCATTTATTTGCGATCTGTATTTTCATTTTATAAGCTCCACCAATGGATTTTGTACTTGACAGAATCAGGGATGCAAGTCCGATGCCAATCGCAATTTTTTCCTCTCCGTCTAATGGTGTTGCGGGCCTGGAAATCGTAAATCGTTGCATTCGCATTGGTATTAATCACGAAACGACTCGTCAAAGAATTCTGAATGGATTGCTTATGAGCGATGCTCGTCCCTGATAGAATCGGTCTCATAACTGGCAGGTTGTCTCATATTGCGAATACGTTGATGTTGGATTCATTGCAAGTCGACGATTTTTTGACACTACTGCCGGTCGTTCACGGCAGTGCGTCTTATGCAGTTGCGGTTCGACGTTTCCTCCTGGATCACTCCTTCGATTGCATTGCTGTCCCTCTGCCCCCTTCGTTTAGATTGGCCGTACTTTCGGGAGTTGAACAACTGCCCACGCCGAGCGCTGTAGTCCAGGTTTCTACTGTAGTCCAGGTCTCCACTACGGAGTCGGAGGATGCAAAAGTCGGTTCCGCCTCTTACGTGCCCATCGACCCTTGCCAAGCGGTGATTGCTGCGATCCGATTTGGCATTTCAGACCGAACGTCACTTCAGTTCATTGATCAGGAAAGCGCGTCCTTCGATCCGGATGCCTCGATCTTCCCGGACCCATTTGCATTGAGAGAAACGACGATTGAAAGGTTTTGTGCTGCCGCATTGCCGGCCATTCCCAGTCCACGGAGCGGACAACGAATCGATCGAATCAAGTTCATGGGCCATCGCTTGCGAGAGTTGAGGCAAAAATTCTCCAACATCGTGTGCCTTTGCGACCTTCAGGATTGGCCTTGGCTGCGCGAAGCGATAATGGGAGTTTCGCTCGAAAGCCTGGGCGAAAGAATCGACGAGAACTGCAACGAAGAAATCGCACCGGCAAATAACTACGCAGTCGATCCACGAACACTGCTCTTCTTCATGGGTGAACTCCCATTTATTACGGGTTTGTACGAAAACGCGCGCAGTAGTTTAGATGACGATAGTTCGTTGGTGGTCGATGGGATCAAGGAGATGTTGATATCAGCGCGCCAAAGCTACCTGGCTGATATGGGTAATCGAGCCAGGAAGATACCACCGCTCCTATTGTCTCAATGCCTAAAATACATCCGAAACCAAACGCTTATCGAACGACGATTCACACCTAGTTTCTACACTATTGCCCGCTCGGCGCAACAGGTGATGGGGGATCAATATACAATCCACCTAATCGAAGCCGCCAAGAACTATCCTTTTGATGAGCGACTGCCATGGCAAATGCTGCGAATGGGAATAGATCAAGCTTTTTTGCCCGAACTTGGCTTGGTCTCAATGACTAGCCGGTTGCCTGGGCCGCCAACGACGTGGCAATCGCTGGAACTCAATCGACGAGCTAAAAAAATAGACCAGCGACAATGGAAGATGCGTTGGAACCCCTATCAACAATGCTCGTGGCCCGACGAAGACACTCGCATTGAGAGTTTTCGCAATCGGGTCATCGAACGCGCAGCAGGGATGATTGGCGCCGATTTAGCTCGCACCGAAAAATTCACCACGAGCATGATGGACGGCATCGATCTGCGCGAAACGCTTCGCCATTGGTACGACGGCTCTTTGTTTGTCAAGGTCCAGCCGCCGACCATTGGCCACCTCGACGCGGCCGTCATGCTCTTCGACAACGAACCCGATCCTCGCGAGTATTCGTGGCGAGCAACTTGGTTTGCAGAACACGAGGAGGAGTCGACTCTCGCGTTCTACGCAACTCCGTTCCAGAAAGAAATGCTTGGTCCAGGTGTAGCCGTATCAACCTATGGCGGGGCTATGTTTCTTTTCCCACCAAGGAAGATTGAAGACATTTGGGGAGACGAACGCCTCGACTTCGCAGATACCATCGAACAACGTTTGGTCGCTGCCGCTTGCCTCCACGCTCAATCGCGGCACATCGCATTATTGAGTTGGTCAGCTCCTGGAATCGCGCTCAAGAAGATCGCAAAGTTGTTTAAGAAGGCGCTCGTACACGTTCCTCTCAGCCATTTTTCTGACTCCGTTGTGCAGCAACTACGAACCTTTCATGTGCTGAACGGCCAGCATGTGCGAAGCTACGCAGCGCACTTTATTCGCAAGGGGTAGAGGATTCGGCTGATCGTGGCCGACGCTGCTAGCGTCGGCTCGGATGCTGGCAGCATCCGCCACGTTGCTACGGGAACATACTTCTGGCTTTTCGCATCATGGCTAAGCACTCGAGTCGATATGCATCACCGCCAGCGGAACTGGCTGCCCGTTCGAGCATCTCCGTCCAACTCGCTTGCGGAGCCATCTCGCTTCGACGAAGCAACAATCCGAACTCTGCCACCGATGTCGCCCATTGCATGTCTCGATCAACAAGCGGTCTGTCTTCGCGATCGGAATCCTTCAAGACAAACTCTTGCTTGGTGCTAACGGTACCTTCAGGTTCTTTGTACCGAACCTTGAGCGTAAGCACCTCGGACGAATACTCACCTGTGCTTGGGGTCTCGAACTTAGGATCGGTACGAGGTTTTTGCAGATACTTCGAGGACTCGCTTTCGGATGGTGAGCTCACACCGACCCATTTGCCGGCTGGGATCACTTCGTATAGTGCTGTTACACGGTGCCCTGCTCCGATTTCGCCAGCGTCTTTTTGGTCGTTGTCAAAGTCCTTGTTAGCCAATCGTCGGTCTTCGTAACCGATGAGTCGATAACCAGCTACCTTGGCAGGATTGAAGTCCACTTGGATCTTGACGTCCTTGGCAACGGTTACCAACGTCCCACCGAGCTGTTCGACCATCATGCGACGGCCTTCAAGCTCGTTGTCGATCATTCCATAGACACCGTTTCCTTTATTGGAAATCTTTTCCATCATCGTGTCGTTGTAGTTCCCAGCTCCGAAGCCTAAGCAGGTGAGGAAGATATTGCTCTTGGCATTTTCTTGCATCATGGCCACCAAGGCATCGTCGCCTGTCACGCCGACATTGAAATCTCCATCGGTGCATAGGATAACTCGGTTGGCACCACCTGGGATGAAGTGTTGTTTGGCAATGGAATAGGCCAATTGAATGCCTTGTCCGCCGTTGGTGGAGCCGCCTGCATTGAGGTGGTCGAGCGACGAAAGGATCGCTTGTTTTTCGGCTCCGCAGATACTTGGCAAAACACAGCCAGCGGCACCAGCGTAGACCACGATGGCGACGCGATCATTCTCGGTGAGCTGATTCACCAGCATGGCCAGCGATTTTTTCACCAGTGGGAGCTTGTTCGGCTCGTTCATGGACCCGGAGACATCGAGCAAGAAAACGATGTTGGCGTTAACCCGCTTTTGCGAATCGAGCTTTTTGGCTTGTAGGCCAACTCGAACCAATTGATGCTCCTGATTCCATGGGCACCTGTCGACGATCATATGGGCCGCGAATGGCCTGTCATCTTGCGGACCAGCATAGGCATACTCGAAGTAGTTGATCATTTCCTCGATCCGTACCATGCTTGGACTCGGTAGGCGGTTGCCTTCCATGAGCGTTTGCCGGATCTTGCTATAGGAAGCCGTGTCGACATCGATAGAAAAGGTCGATAGCGGTGCCTTGTGCGTTTCGACGAATGGAGTTTCTACGATTCTCTCGAACCGATCGGTACCGAGTTCAACGCGTTTCGCCTCGTTAAAGAGGTGCGGAGCATTCTGCCGCAGCTCGGCGGGTAAATCGGTGTCGCGCAGTTGTTTGTCATGCGATGCTAGGCTATCAGCCAAAGGCACTACGCTTAGCGTTGAAACACCATAGGGCGCTTGCCCCGCAACCTTGGGTGCAGGTTGCGCCCCATAACCGCCAACGCCTCCAGAGAAGACAGGTGCTGACGCACTCTCGGCTGCAGAGTCAGCGTAAGCGTCCAATGGTCGAGCCTTCTCCTCTTCCGTAATTAAAATCCTGGGCGTTTGCGATTTCATCAAACTATTAACGTCATCACCTGCCTGCTTTTCACCGGCCTTTTTGCTGGGTGTTAGATAAAAATGTTTGACAGGAGGTTGAGAGCCCCGACTTTCTCCATTGGCAGCAGCACTGACCTTGCCCCCTTTTCTACCAGCGGACATACCACCACCACCGTAACCACCGCTGCCTCCGTAACCACCGCCACTGCTGCCATAGCCACCTTCCATCCCACCAACAGCTTGGCTAGATCCACCTGACATGGCTTTCACACTGCCGCCATAGCCTGTTCCATCGCCACCAGAGCCACCATAACCAGCGCCACCGTAGCCACCTCCACCGTAGCCACCCTGTTCGTTCCTACCAGCCATTCCACCGCTGGTACCGCCACTAGCCATTCCTTTTCCACCGCTTCTGCCATAGCCCGATACACCGCCTTCATAATAACCTTGCTCACTCATGCCCATTCCAGCGCTAGCGCCATACCCACTTTGAGAATATTCCCCCGTACTGCCCGCACCGGAACCGCCTGGGTAGCCTCCCATACCCGATCCGCCAGGGTATCCGCCCATACCACCTGGGTACGCATCATCAGACATAGTCCCATCCATCGAAGCCCCCGCGTATCCGGGCGAGATCCCCATTCGTCCTCCAAAGCCGTCCATTCCGCTATCGCTACCCATTGCTCCTTTATCGCCATCGCTGTCACCCGTGGCTACATCACCGTACATATCGCCGAGTTCCAAAGTCCCTTTACCTAAGTCGCTATTCTCGATTGTTCTATCTTTCATTTTTTTCTTTACAATCGGACCTTCAGCAACATTGACTCCATTGCTTGTTGCTACCGCGAAATTCATTTCATTGCGCATGCTATACAACCAGGTCGCGGCAAGCGGAATCGCGGCCGCCGTTGCCAAAAGCGCTGCAAAACGTTTGCGTCGATAGAATGGGCGTTCAGCAAGTTTCACCGCAATATTCGGCATTAAGTTAGGTGCAGCCATTTGTTTCAGTTGACCAGCCACAACTGCCGCTTGGTTTTCATTTAGCTTCACATTTGCAGGTGTTTTGGCTAACACGGACCGAACCGATGTCAAAGTCTGCTGAATTTGTTCGAACTCATTTCGCAACGCAGGGTCTTTGGCAAGTGCATGCTCGACTTTCAACGCGTCGTCGGCATCTAGTTCGCTGAGCGCATATGCAGTTAGTAGCCACGGTTCGATGCTTTGGGCTGGTTTGGATGGATTGTGTTTCATGGTTTTTGCCTATTTAATTTTATGAATGGATGGATATATCGTAGGGAGCAGCGTACGGTCGGCGCCTGCGGCTTGGGTTCAACGAGGATCGTGTCTACTGCTTGGGCGTGCACGAGGATTGGAGGCGGGTAGCACCTGCCAGGGCGGTTCTTAACTTGGTTACTGCTTCGTGCAGCATAACCCCGACGTGCGATACGCTCATGTCGGTGATCTCTGCGATTTGCTTATAAGAGAGTCCCTGACCTAGCCGCAGCGAAAGGACCTCTTGCTCACGGGTGGGTAGCCTCGCGATCAGGTCATGTAGCTGCTCCTTTTCCTCCCGCTGCGCAAGATAGCCTGCGGGTTCGGTGGTCGATGCCGTGGCCGTAGCTAATGCAGATGAATTCGAGTCGATCATCATTCGAGCCTCCTGGCGATGGTGATCCATCGCGCGATTGCGACAAGTTTTGAAAAGCCAAGCATCGACATGTCCCTCGACATGCGATCGGCTCTCACGGCACAATCTCAGAAAGCTCTCCTGAACACAGTCCCGAGCAACATCCACATTTCCACTCAATAACCGCATCGCATATGCAATCAACGGACGCTCCAACCTTTCGAAGGTAGCCTGCAGCCACTTTCGATGGTCGTCGCCGTTTTGATGGGGATCGAGATCGATCCTCTCGGGCGGTGCCGGATGCATCATGTTGGAATGGCAAAAATAGTCATTGGTCTCAAGGCTCCAAAGCAGGAAAACTGAGTCGTGCTATGTAAGGTAGACGTTGGCGAAAGAAGTTTATTAGGAAAATTTTGAGATTTGTTTTCATTCGCGTGCGCAGTCGCACCCGGCAGGTGCGACCTACCAACGCAGTCGCACCCGGCAGGCCCGACCTACCGTAGGTCACTCTTGCCGAGAGTGACTCTGCACTGCCAAAGTCAGGCGATCATTTCAGTACAAAGAGCAGATCGCCTGTTTCGACTTGGCTGCCCGATTGGACAAGCAGCTGGGCGATCTCGCCATCCCGATCCGCATTGATAACCGTCTCCATCTTCATCGCCTCCAATGCCAAGAGCTTTTGCCCCTTGGTCACCTTCGCTCCTTGTGTTACCGCAACTCCGATTACCATGCCTGGCATGCCAGCAGCCACATGCGTTGGGTCCGCCGCATCGGCTTTGACTCGCGTCGCAGCCTTCGATTCGATCGATTTGTCGACGACTTCCACTTCCCGCGGTTGACCATTGAGTTCAAAGAAAACGGTTCGAGTACCATTCGGGCGGGCTTCCCCGATCGCTAAAAACCTGATGATCAATCGTTTGCCCGCTTCGATTTCGACCGAGAATTCCTCTCCAATCGAGGGCCCAAAGAAGAACGCAGACGTCGGAATCAAAGATACATCGCCATAGCTACGAACATGCGAAACGTACTCCTCGTAAACCTTAGGGTAGAGTGCACTGGTAACCATCTCGCGCATCGTCGCTTCTCGCCCCAGTTTCGGTTGCAATTGCCCCCCAATCGCCGCAAAATCAACCGGTGGCAAAGTTTCACCTGGACGTTGCAACACCTCCGGATTGTTCTTTAGGATGGACTTCTTTGCTTGGGATGGGAAGCCACCGGGCGGTTGGCCCATCATGCCGCCGACCAAGTCAAGAACCGATCCGGGATAATCGATCTCGCGCGTACCCGAGACGACGTCATCCGCAGTTAGTTGATTGGCCACCATGAACAAAGCCAGGTCGCCAACCGCCTTACTCGTCGGCGTGACTTTGACAATATCGCCAAGCAACTGGTTTGCGTCAGCGTAACGTTTGCATACATCCGACCATTGCTCCGACAACCCAAGGGCCTTCGCCTGCTGATACAGATTGGTGTATTGTCCGCCGGGCATTTCGTGTTGATACAAGTCGCCGCCAGCGACCAGGGACTCGCTTTCGAAGGGCGCGTAGAACTGCCGAGCAGCTTTCCAGTATTCCGACAATTCCGTCAATGCATCGGTTTCAAGGCGGCTATCGCGAGGTGAAAACCGAAGCGATTCGACGAGCGTGTTCAAGTTGACTTGCGAGGTACCACCCGACATAGATGCAAATGCACCATCAGCAATTTCGAGTCCTTCGTCGGCGGCGTTAAGGATCGAGGCGGCTTGGATGCCGGCGGTATCATGGGTATGGAAATGGATCGGGATACCGATCTCTTGCTTGAGCGTGGCGACGAGCTTTCTCGCTGCAGCGGGTTTGCACAAGCCGGCCATGTCTTTGATGGCGAGAATGTGAGCTCCCATGCGTTCGAGTTCCTTCGCCAAGTCGACGTAGTATTTCAAGGAATACTTTTGTCGATTTGGATTGAGGATATCACCGGTGTAGCAGATGGCCGCCTCGCAAATCATGCCAGACCCGACAACAGCATCCATTGCAACTCGCATGTTCTCAGTCCAATTCAGGGCATCGAACACTCGGAAGATATCGATGCCCGCGTCCGCTGCTTCTTTCACAAATGCACAAACGACATTGTCTGGATAGTTGGTGTATCCGACTGCATTGGAGGCTCGCAGCAGCATTTGAAAGAGCATGTTCGGTATCTTTGTCCGAAGATCAGCCAGACGTTGCCATGGACTTTCTTTCAAAAATCGCATGGAGGTGTCGAACGTAGCCCCACCCCACATTTCCAAACTGAAAAATTGCGGCGTAAGCCGTGCGTAGGCATCCGCAATCTTCATCATGTCGAAGGTGCGAACTCGCGTTGCCAATAGCGACTGATGTGCGTCGCGCATCGTCGTATCGGTCAACAATAGTTCCTTGCTACCTCGGATGGAATCGCAAAACTTTTTTGCACCCATTTTCAAGAATTGGTTGCGATAGCTCTCCGGCATCGGCTTGGTGATATCCACTTTTGGGATCGATGCGGGTTCTCGCCGAATGGTTTGGTTTGCATTGCCGGCCATCTTGTTTCCATTGACCAGCGTTTCTGCAATAAAACTAAGCAAACGCGTGGCCCGGTCTCGGCGTCGCTGCAATGCGAAGAGCTCCGGAGTCTTGTCAATCATTCGAGTCGTCGCATCACCGGCCAAGAAGGTCTTGTGCGTGATGAGCGAAATCAAGAACGGTATATTTGTCTTGACACCCCGGATACGAAACTCTTGAAGGCACCGTTCCATTCGTCCTGCGGCTTCACCTAAGTTTCGTCCGCGGGCAGTGACTTTGACAAGCAGCGAATCGTAAAACGGATTCACCACGGCACCGCTAAACGCGCTGCCAGCATCCAAACGAATGCCCATGCCGCCGGCGCTTCGATAGTGCGTGATACGGCCGTAGTCAGGGCGGAATTGGTTAGTAGGGTCTTCGGTTGTCACGCGGCATTGGATGGCTGTGCCGACGACATGCACGTCATTTTGGAGTGGCAACCCAAGCGACTCGTCACCCAGTTTTTCGCCACAGGACACCAAAATTTGAGCGCGAACCAAATCGATACCGGTGACCTCTTCGGTAACGGTATGCTCGACTTGGATTCGCGGATTGACTTCAATGAAGTAGAATTTTTTGGTTTCGGTATCGAGCAAGAACTCAACCGTTCCGGCGCAATAGTAGCCAACCTCCTTGGCGATCGCTATTGCCGCCTCATGGAGCTCGGAAGCAGTTTTTTTACTTAAGTTCGGCGCAGGTGCTAGTTCCACTACCTTTTGATGTCTGCGTTGTACGGAGCAATCGCGTTCGTGGAGATGTATGATGTTTCCATGTTGATCGCCGAGAATTTGCACTTCGAGGTGTCTAGCTTTACCGACGAGTTTTTCGAGGAAGACTTCGTCGCTGCCGAAAGCATTCTTGGATTCGCGTTGGGCTTGTTCTAGGTTAGGTCCAAGTTCGCTTTCCGACTCAACAACGCG
Source organism: Pirellula sp. (assembly GCA_031361585.1). Lineage (GTDB taxonomy): Bacteria > Planctomycetota > Planctomycetia > Pirellulales > Pirellulaceae > JBKCUI01. The sequence continues at coordinate 19,378 of JANLRK010000713.1, forward strand.
CATTCCGCGACCACCGCCCCCCTTTGAGGCTTTGAGCATGATGGGGTAGCCCATGTTCTTGGCGGTTGCAATCGCTTCCTCGAGCGACGCGACGGCATGTGCGGATCCTTCCAGGACCGGTACCCCGACCTTCTTTGCGATCGAACGAGCGGCCACTTTGTCGCCTAGCAATTCCAAGGCTCGAACACTCGGTCCGATAAAGGTGATTCCCGCGGCTGCTAAGGCTTTCGCAAATTCTGCATTTTCAGAAAGGAAGCCGTAACCCGGATGAACCGCATCGATCCCGTTTTCCAGGCAAAGTCTCACGATACCATCGATATCGAGATACGACCGGATGGGTTCGCCGGCCCTTCCGATTTGGTACGCTTCGTCGGCTTTGAATCGATGTAGAGCGAATCGATCTTCGTGTGAGTAAAGGGCAACCGTTCGGATTTTGAGTTCGTGGGCACTACGGAAAATCCGAGTAGCGATCTCGCTGCGGTTCGCAGCAAGGAGTTTATGAATGGCAGGCATATTTTAAAGAACGTACGATGGGAAAAAGGACAATTTTCAGCTTGCAACGAAGGGCGCGTTGACTGTCACCTTCATTTACGGATTGGGGAGTGTAGGTTTAACAAAGTCCCCTGCTATTGCAATAACAAATCCGTCAGGTGCAATGTATTCACTAACCGCGTCGTTGACATGTTCTACGGTCAAATGGGATATGTCCGTCTCTAGTTTGTCGTGGTAATCCATCGTTCGTCCGGTAAATAGATTGACGGCCAGGATATTGGCGAGCTGCACATCGTCAGAACGACGAACGATTTGTTTTTGCAGGTAGCTCTGAACGCCATCCTTTAGCTCTTTTTCCGTCATTCCCTCCTTTGCTAGTTTTCGAATTTCCTCTTCTATGATCTTTACGAGTTTGTCGCGATTGAGTGGTTTTGTGATTGCTTGTATTGAAAGCGAAGCACGCTCGTCGATTTGACTAGCAAAGAAGTTACTTGAAATGCCTTGTGCGAAACCCTCCTCATGCTTTATTCGATTGCTAAGTCTCGATGGAAAGTCGGCATCGCCGAGCACAATGTTCGCGATCAATAAAGCTGGGTATTTGGGATGATCATCTCGGATAGCGTATTGTTGGCATGCAAAGTAGAAACTATCAGGCTTGCCCAGAGTCTCAAGGAACTGCACAGGGATTTTCACTTCCGTCGTGGCAGATGCCGCGATACGTTGATAGGCTATTTTGGATTTCCAGTTGGCGAGCATCGCAGACAGTCTTTCCTCAACCTGTTTTGCTTCGAAGTCACCAACGACGGCGACTTCACCTTCGGTCCCCGACAGAAATTTAGCGTGGATATCTTTGACCTCCGTTAGCTTGAGTTTTTTTAAGTCTTCGTGCTCTTCGTCAAATGTGGGGAGATAACGAGCGTCACCACGTTTGAAGGAGTTGAGTGCACGCGATACGGTTTGAATCGCGACCTCCTTCGACTCCAGCTTCTGGTTCTCAAGACGAGTCAGCATTTCGTTGCGTGCGAAGGAAAACTCTTGTTCGTCCAAAGCTGGATTGCGAAGAATGTCTGAGATCAAATCCAAGACGTCGATCAAATTCGTGCGATTTGCTTTAACGATAATGTTAAGTGTTTGTAGTTCTGACGTGATGCTGATCGCAGCCTTGAGTTGTTCTTTTCTATCAGAGAGTTGTTGAGGCGAGAGAGTCTTGGTACCCCGCTCCATGAGCGTCCCCAAAATGCGGACAGCGGCTGATTTACCCATCAGCGATTTTTCGTCCCCGAATCTAAGCTTCAAATTCAAATGGACCGTTTCCCCTAGTGACTTTTTTGGAAGGAATGCATAAGGAATACCGGTCTTTAGTTCACCTCGAACGAGTCGATTTTCGATGTTTTTTGGTGATGGATCAAAATCTTCACCTGCTAACCCGTGCGACGAGATTGCGATCAAGCACAGAATGAACAGCAACAAGAAAAGGCGAGTGCCTGCGCGGAGGTAGACTTGTTGCATTGTGAACTGGATCCTGAGGCTCGCGAAACTACGCGATCGATTCGTGAAGAAGAAGATTGTAATACAATTCGCAGTGTTCGTAGATTGGACATTGAACGAAGAATCAGAATAAACACGTTAGGAAAAAGAATGACATGGCAAAGAGTCTGTACGTCACAGGACCTCGCCGAGGGCCAATCCGTGGAAATCGTTTTTCAGGGGGACGTGATAGCCGTCTACCGCCACCAAAACGCTCTATACGCAATCGACGGAATTTGCATGCATCAGGGGGGGCCTTTGGCACGTGGCAGAGTGGTTGACGGCACGGTTACTTGTCCGTGGCATGGGTGGCAATATGATCTTGCGACCGGAAATCATGCCCCAACTTGCAAACCAATGCTAAAAACCTACAAAATCAGTGAATCGGATGGGATAATTGAGATTGACTTGCCTGCATAACAACTCCTAGCATCCCAAGTGTGTATTTAAGATTGGACATTCGGTCAGGGAGGACCGCAGTGCAAACTATTAAAACTGCTATCGTCGTCGTACTTTTGCTTTTCGTTCTGTACGGAGGCTACATCGCCATGAATGGGACGGATACGCCCCTGAAGAATGGATTGAACGATCTGATCGGTTCCGATCAAACGATGCCAGACGTGTCGGGGCCAGGGCCAATTGCTGCCAGCAATCCAGGAAACGCGGCGACTGGCTTCGAAATGTTCAATAATACACCGCCGAAGGGATTTCCATCGAATTTGTCGAGTGCGAGTAGTTCACCATTTGGAAACGCGAATAGTTTCGAGTCGAATGCGACAACGAATCCGTTTCCGATTTCCTCCAATGCTTCGCTGCAACCTGCACCATTGCTGACGCCGCCAAGCGGCTTTCCTACTCCAAGCACAGCATCGCCCACGACCGGCATACCGAGCAACGCCTTGCCCCCTCTGGCAATCGCATCATCTTCGAGCTTCAATCCTTCCGCTGCTCCGAGCCGCGATGACAAGTTCCCTCCAAGCCTCGGTGATTCGTCGATTCCGGTCTCAACCAACACTCCAAGCTTTGGAAGCAACGCCTTCGAGGCCAAATCTTCTTCCGAAGTAACTGCGTCCAGAGATACGTCAAAATCTTTTCAACCCCTAGACCTACCAACCGAATCGGGTGTAGCCTCTCCGTTCGGCAACTCCAGCACGTCGTCTATGGCAATCAAGTCGTCAGCAAGTAAGTCCTATGAAAATGCTAAGGACTTGGCGATGGAACAAATTGAACGTCGCAATCTGAAGGATGCGTTGGCAACGCTGTCCGTTTTCTACAATGCGCCTGAACTTGCAAACGATCAGCGACAGGATCTTTTAGATTTGCTGGACGCTTTGTCGCGAGAAGTCGTTTTCTCGCGCAGCCATATCCTCGACATGGCCTATGTGGTGGCGCCTGGAGAAACACTCGAACAGGTCGCAAAGCGTTACGATTTGCCAACGGAGATTTTGGCACGCATCAATGCCATCGATACGACATCCTCTCTGCCAAGCGGCGCGAAACTGAAGGTTGTGCCTGGACCATTCCGAGCCGAAGTGGACCTCGCCAGAAACGAATTGACTATTTTTCTTGGTGATCTCTATGCAGGTAGATATCCCGTCACTTTTGGGGCTGAGCCAATCCCAAAACCAGGGGTATTTCAAGTTGTCGACAAACAGAAGAACCGAAACTACTACGGCAATGGCGTTCAAATTCCAGCGACCGATCCCCGCAATCCGTTTGGCGGATATTGGATCGATTTAGGACAGGAACTTTGCATACATGGCTCGTCAAGCAGCGGGCCAACGGACAGTCGGCTCGGCTGTATTAGCCTATCTCCCATGGACGCAAACGATGTTTTCGGGATGCTCAGTCGCGGCTCGCAAGTAACTATCAGGAAGTAGATTATTTAAAGTGACCCGGCGGTTTCGGACTGACCTCCAATTTCGCATGAGGTATTTTCAATTGGATTTCAGTCAGGGATTTCATTAACAGTATAGTATGCGTTTCGATGCAATAGTTCCTCCTTGTCCTGTGAACGCAACGGCACAAGATCGAAGTTGTAAACATGTCCGCGTGTTAGTTTTTCCAACACAAGTTTGGCGCTTAGACCATCTTCAGCGAGTGAGACGGTTACAACGTTTGGCGTGGTTTGCTCGATTTCCGGTCCGCCATATCCACCGTGATATGGGTGAGTGAAGGTTGTGACTGCATACGAACTTGGAACGCTTCCTGTCGCTTTGTCAGCTGGCTTCGTAAACGCAATTTTGAACCCATCCGGCTCAATGGAGACCCTCTTTATTTCGAACGGTATTTTGCCACTCCATTCTAGTCGCTCCAACGCAAACGCTTTCATGCCGCGAACAGGCCAGCCGCGATTTGTGCCACCACAGAGCAAATTTCCATCGGGTGTAAATTCGACATTCAGAATACCCGTCGATAGCCCCTCACGAAATGGATAACAAGCGCCTTGCCATACACCCTTAACTTGTTCGGTCGTAGCCCGCATCAAAATGGAAAGTGTGTAGTCGCCGAGAAACATTTGGTCCTCAAACGGACCAAACTTGCCTTGCGTTCGATTGACAGTAAAGCCTGTGACCGATCGCCCCATTTTGATATATGGAAAAACCACCGCGTAAGGCACCAACTGCGAGACCCGCTCCTTCTCAACCAAAATGCGCGACCCCGATTTAGGAATCGCTGGTACTGGTCCCATTTCAGGAGCGTATTGATAACTATTGAAACTTGCAGGGTGGCCATGAAAACTCCCCTGCGTAACAGCCTTCAGACTACAGGAGCAATTCCAAGGTCCTTGGCTCTCGATATAGAACAGAGAACCATGTTCATTGAGCCCGATCCCACCTGGACTGCGTAAACCGCTCGCAAATGCCGTCGTCTTTCCATCCAGTGATACTTTCATTACAAAGCCGCGAAACAATGCCAACGAATCGTAGGAGTTTGAAAGACCGAGAGACACAAACATGTTCCCGGCCGCGTCGCATTTTGACCCGAACGCGTACTCATGATAATTTGCGTAGCCCCAGGCGTCCGAAATGGTTTCAAAACGATTTGCTCTGCCATCGTTTTTCGTGTCGCTGACTCGCGTTAACTCGCAACTCTGTGTGACATAGAATGATTTGTCTTTGTATGAGAGGCCAAATATCTCATCCATCCCGGTTGCATACAAATGAAACGAAGGATTCGGTTTCTTGTCGTCGATGCCATCGATCAAGTAGATCTCGCCGTGGCGAGTTCCAACTGCCACGCGACTGTCTGGCAAAACCGCAATAGCCCCAGCCTCAATCACAATGTCTTTGGGGAGCGGAATATTGACGATCGGATAGTATTTTCTTTCGCGTTCCTCCGTGCCCCAGCGATGCCCCACCTCTTCGGCTCGTACTCCTTCGATGGAAAGACATGCAACTAAAAAAAGCCGACAGTACAGACCGCTTCGGATTTTATTCAAGTGGTTCATAAGTAAACTCAAGTGTCGATTGGCCTTCGCGAATGCTTAGTCTAAAAAGTAGTTCTAAAGTCTGTGGATTGTCCGAAAGCGTTCGAAGATGCACCTCGGATTTAGGAATCGTCAATCGGAGATTGCGAGTCTTGTACACATTTTCCGACTCTTGCTCGATGTCCCCTGTCAACGCCCGAAACCAAAGCGTTTGATTGATCGGCGATTTGAATTGCAGTGTTCGCTTGAGTATTAGCTTGTCGGCCTCTTTGATTGCCACCGATCGATCTTCGAACTCAACACTGCCGCTTCGGTACACGAACGTTGGAACGGAGGACTCGTCGAACGAGTATCCCTTGAACTGATAGCCGAGATTCTTTGGATACAAGGGGTTTGGATTGACCGGAGATTCCTTTGTCATGACTGGTCTCAACGGCCAAGGTGTTATTTTATCGGCCAGTTCAACGAACGAAACATCTTGAGCCAACGCGATCGCCTTACTCGATGGATTGAATCCTCCGGAGCCTTGTCCACCTCGATCTACGCGTATGAAATCCCCTTTCCAGATTGCGGTTAGTGTTCCAGTTTCTGCGTTGAACGCATAGCTTAGCTTTTCGGGAAATCCGACCGCGATTCCACGGAACCCGGCAACACTGCTGCGCCCTCGATACGTTCGAGCGGTATCTAGAACCGATAGTTTTGTTTCTTGCCGGCGAATACCCGGCGGATCGGCAGCGGACGTACCAAGCGAAAGGTAATACCAGATCGCTTCGATTTGCAATTCCGTATCACCATCTAGAATGGTTTTGTGTGCAGCGATACCACCTGGCCAAGAGTATGGCATTACGATTCGCGGACGATAGGCAGCTGGGTTGCGAAGGAAGTTGTTAAACCATGCTGGCTGAAGACGTTGAAACGTTGTCATCAAATCGATACCTTTATTGATCGGTGACGGCTTGCCATTGAAGTTGTGACAGGCAATGCAATTGAGACCTTGATCACCAAGTAACTCCCGACCTCCGGCTCGCAATTTTTTTTCTCGCTCTTGCTCGGCCCTGCCGTTGCTCTCAGGGCTGGGAAGCATAAAGTTGAGGGGCTCTATAGCATCACATTGCTCGAATAATTCCGGCAAATGCCGAAGATTCGTTTCGCCGAATTGTGGCATGCGTGTTGTCATGAAGGGACGAACACTTTCGCCATCGAACAGAACTTTCTTAAGCCAGACTGGTTGAAGCTT
>JANLRK010000719.1:0-4992 GCA_031361585.1 Pirellula sp.
TGTATACAAAGCTATCGTAGTTATCGATAAGCAGAATCATGATCCAGCCAGTGCCTTCTCGCCGGCCTCAAGAACTTCAATGATTCGATCCACATCATAGACGCAACCTCCCCACGTTCCGCCGCTTACCTTTTGAAGTGCTGCCCATAACCGCGAGTCACTTGGCATGCGCTCGTCTTCACGTAGATTGGGATGCGGAGGCCGAGCGCCCAAAATGGTAGCCCCGGTTTCACATGAAAACTCTTGGCCGTCACAGCCGACGAAGTTGACGGTCGCATCCAGCGTGGCTCGATTGATTTCGATTCGAATCAAATCATCATCGCGCAGCTTGCCCACTGGGCCGCCCGCCAATGCCTCTGGGCCCACATGTCCAATGCAAGCTCCCGTGCTGACCCCCGAAAACCTAGCATCGGTCACAACGGCCACATGTTTGCCGTAGTCGAGATGCTTCAGTGCGCTGGTGAGCTGATAGGTCTCCTCCATCCCAGTACCCATTGGCCCACGCCCAATCAAGACCACGATATCCCCTGCCTTGAGTGGCCGAGCATGCTGACCCTTGGCAGCCGCTACCGCTTCTTTTTCGGTCGTAAAAACGCGAACCGGGCCAGTCTTTCGATACGTGCCATCCGCATCGATAACCGATGGATCGATGGCCGTCGATTTGATTACCGAACCTTCGGGGCAGATGTTCCCCTGTGGAAAGCAAATCGTGCTCGTCAGCCCCATTTTCTTGGCTTTATTTGGAGGAATTATAACTTGATCGGGATCGACGCCGTCCCGTTCACGCAACATCTCTCTCAGGGCTGTTCGTCGGTCGGACGTTGCCCAGTCGTCCAATATCTCATGCCATGTAAGCCCGGTTACTGTTTTGGCGTCACAACGAGCAATACCGAGTTCACGCAAATGCCACATGATTTCTGGCACGCCTCCTGCCAAGAACAATCGAACCGTTGGATGGTATATGGGGCCATTCGGTAGGACGTCGACAAACCGTGTTACCTGCCGATTGATGTCCTTCCACAGTTCAAGGCCAGGGCGCGGTAGCCCAGCTGCGAATGCAACAGCCGGTACGTGCAAGAGTAGATTGGTGGAGCCACCGCATGCGGCATGTACCGCGATCGCGTTGTAAAACGAATCTTCTGTTAGTACGTCCTGCAACGTTGCTTTGCGTTGGTGTTGATCCCACAAAACGGCCGCCGACTGCCTGGCCATCTCGATCCAAATGGGTTGGCCACTAGGGGCGAGAGCCGCATGCGGTACTGTCATTCCCAACGCTTCCGCGATCACTTGACTGGTGGCAGCCGTCCCCAAAAACTGGCAGCCTCCACCTGGCGATCCACATGCGCGGCAACCAGCTTCCGCCGCCTCCTCCAATGAGATCATTCCATTGGTATAGCGAGCGCCAATCGTTTGAACTTTTCCAAGGTCCTCCGCATCCCTGGCTGGCAGCGTAACGCCACCTGGCACAATCACACTTGGCAATTGCGAGCTGCCTGCCAGTGCAAGCATCATGGCGGGCAACCCCTTGTCGCAGGTTGCGATCCCAAGGACTCCGCGGCGTGTTGGCAGCGATCGAATCAATCGTCGGAATACGATGGCCGCGTCATTGCGATACGGGAGCGAGTCAAACATTCCGACCGTACCCTGTGTTCGTCCATCGCATGGATCGCTTACAAAGCCGGCAAACGGAACGCCCCCTTTCTCGCTGAGCCATTTGGCAGCCGCCTGCATCATCAAGCCAACTTCCCAATGTCCTGTGTGGTAACCAAGAGCAATAGGTTGTCCGTCTTCACCACGAATTCCACCTTGGGTGCTGAGCAGCAAGAACTGAGGCCCCATCATCTTTTGAATATCCCAGCCCATGCCGGCGTTTTGGGTCCAACCAAAAAGGTCGCCGCTAGACCAAGTTCGCAGCATCTCGTCGGTGAGTGGCAGTTTACCTTGAGGCCCTTCGCCTTGTGTGGCTGTAGATACTGCCGATTCACTACTGCCGAACCAATTCTTGAGTGTAAACATACTTGCCATGAGCGGATCGATCATCTAAAGCGACGTTAGTAATGAAACGTAGATGTAGCGGAGCAGCATCGTAGCAGAACGGCGCAAGCTATCCGGTGTTGCTATGTTTTCATCCTCTGGTCGCAAAATGGGAGACAAAAATGAAAAAAGCAAAGGCGGCTTGATGTAAGCCGCCTTTGCTCGATTGATTGTAGTTGCTAAGTGCGTCGGTCGTATAGCCCGGCACTAACGGTTAAGTGCGATACCGAAAGTAAAGGCTGGCATGATAAGGTTCTGATTGCTCGAAATAACTGTATTGCCGGGTTGACCAGGGTTCACGTTATCGGTCGAGTCTCTCCAAATTCCTCGGGCAAAGTACATCATTGCAAAGCCACCCCGAAGATCCAGGTATTTGGTTGCTTTGTACGAACCCTCAACCCGCAAATCGAATCCGATTGTAGATCGTTCGCGTCGGCTACCACCATACGTTCCAGATTGCAGGTTATCGGTTAGAGCCACTACACCGACCGCAGGAGCGGCAGCATACGAAGCTGTGGTGGTCGTAGTACTGGTTGCTTGACTTTGGTAGACGTGCCCTCCGAAAAACTTCATATCGTTGGAAAGTGTCCAGCGATTGATGAACTTGGTGTAACGAAATCCAAACTGACCAAGCAACATGTTGTTATCTGTTTGGCGGCGCACTCTCGTAAGGGTCTCGAATGCGCTACCTGCGACGAGGGGAGGAGGCGCCACGAGCGTAATGGGATCAACTACAACAATCCCCGTATCATAGCGGTCATTGGCCGCTCCATCACCAAAAAACGCATACCGCAAGCCAACCATTGGCTCTAGAATCCCACCGTATTGGTATGGTTCCATACGCCAGACTTTGTTCGCCTCGAACGAGGCAAATGACCCTACGTTGACGCTGTCTTGAATGATATACTTTCGCTCTTCCGCGAAGTCGTTTTGAAATGAAATCGGTTGGATGGTCGGATTCGTCACGACCGGAATGAATTGATTCAGCCGCTGCTGTTCGTATTGATTGTAGACATTGGGGCCACTCACGTTGATGGCGGAGAACATCCAGCCGGACTCCTTGCTGTTCATCCAACCGAAGTCGAATCGATTTCCCCAGGTGAAGTCGATTTTGTTACTTGCATTTTCCGTATCGGATCGGTTGAGGCCGATGTTTAGCCGATCGTAGGTCAAGTAATAACCGGTATTAGCACGTTGCCGTGCGGTCAAATCCTGCAGGTCCTGCATTTGGACAGGTGCAAAGAATTGCCAATCTGGATCAAAGGCCATGGGCTCCGAAAAGGGATGGTATCCCTCTTGAGCTAAGCCAACTTGACCTGCGACGGCAAAGGCCGCCAACACAAACATTCGAATCGTTCTTTGCAACACGGACATAATAATCTCTTCCACCGTTCCACTAAGGCTTTTCACGATCGGAGCGGAGTATCCAGTCGATCGTATGAAATCGGGTTGTGCAGCTAGTATCGGAACTGCCGGTGCATGAAATTGAATCGGTTTAGGTAAAGCGTAACGAAAAATCCGATCCTTTCGTGCCTTTGTTTTGCTAGCAAGAGTAGCACTGCTTCTACGGTCGACTCTCCCACGTCCAACTCGATACTCCGATTCGATCCAACAAACGGCGCACCAGCAGGTGTCTCCGGCATTGCGGGCGATGCGATCTTTGTCGCACCAGGTAGCGGAGGTCTCGATGGACCGGTTGCGATGGTCTTCCGACCTGACGGGCTTTATGTGACAGGTTGGCGAAGCAATTCGGTCCATCGTTACCAATCCACGAACGGCGCATTCCTAGGTCAGGTGGTCGCGTCGGGTAGCGGCGGACTGAACAGTCCTATCGACTTGCTCTTCGAATCCAATGGCAATCTTCTGGTTGCAAGCAAGAACACAAATCAGATCCTCCGCTACGGGGCCGCTTCTCAGTTTGCGTTCACGGTCAGCCTATCTTCGGTAAGCAATGCGGCGGTGACCATTAACTACGCGACTGCGGCGGGTACCGCCTCAAATGACAGTGAGAGGAGAATGTGGGCGAGGATTAAGAAAGGACCATGTGGATCGTTCGCCTAAGGCAAACTCATGAGCGGGCTGTTACACTAGTGCGGAGCTAGATTCCTCTTAAAAAGAGTACGCCTTATGTCCGACGTCACCCGAATCCTATCGCAAGTCGAATCGGGCGATCCGTCGGCGGCTGAGCAATTATTGCCTCAGGTCTATGACGAGTTACGTAAGCTGGCCGCTGTCCGACTGGCTCAAGAGAAGCCCGGGCAAGCATTGCAGGCTACGGCGTTAGTGCATGACGCCTACATCCGGCTGGTGGATGTGAAGAACGCACAGCACTGGGATTCTCGCGGGCACTTCTTTGCTGCGGCTGCTGAAGCGATGCGCCGGATTCTGGTAGAAAATGCTCGCCGCCATGCCAGCGTAAAACGCGGAGCTGAGGCGAATCGCATCGAACTGGACGAACGGACACTCATTTGCGAAGAACGGACTTTCGATCTGCTCGCTCTCGACGAGGCACTTCGCAAACTGGAAGAGCACGATTCCGAAGCGGGCCAGCTGGTAAAACTCCGTTTTTTTGCAGGACTTGAGCATCAGGAGGCGGCCGAAGCGATGGGTCTAGGGCGTCGCGAGGCGGATCGCGTGTGGGCTTTGGCACGGGCTTGGCTCTTTCGGGAATTGGGCGAAAACTAGTATTTTTGCAATTTCTGGATTTTCTGCGTGCACGTAACAGACGAATTTCGCATTGTCTTTTGTAATGATCAGTAAACTAGAGGTACGTAATGTCCGCCTGGAATCCGCAAGCCAATAAAATCTTCCTAGACGCCATTGAAATAGCTGCGCCTGAAGGCCGGAATACCTTCATCGATAGGGCCTGCGATAGTAATGCCGAGTTGCGAGAACAGGTCGACTCCCTCGTCGCTGCTAGCCAAAAGGCTGGTAATTTTCTGGAAAAACTGCAACCCG
>JANLRK010000780.1:0-6474 GCA_031361585.1 Pirellula sp.
ACAAAAAGTGCCGTACGTTAGTCGCCACCAAATCTACATCACGGCGATTGGATTTTGGCCGAATCGTCGGACGTCGACTGTGTAGCCGGCGAAGTGACTTCAATTTGTCGTCCAACTTTCTTAGTGAATAGAAAATACACGCAGACAATTGAAATGATTACGATAAGCGCTAATGGGTAGGACAAAAACACCAGCGCCGGCTGTAATCCAGGGTGGGCTTTCTCAATGGGCGGATCTCTCCCAAGCAATGCGTCAGCAAATGGATGCTCGGATGGCTCAACGACCTTCGATTCCGTTCCCAATTCTTTCGTGGTGATGTTTTTCGTGTTATCTTGCTTCGTCTCGCTCGTGATAATGCCCATGATGTCCCCAGTCTTTTACAAGTGAAATGGTAATGGTCAAGCAGCTACAATGCGAAAACCGTGCCAATGAACTTTTCAGATCGTTCGAAATAGACTCCGGCCGTGGTGTTGTCGGTTAAGAATTGGCATGACAAATGCCGTCAATTTCCGTTTTGGGAATTTCAAACATTGCAGGGTATCGTCCGAAGACGTTTTTTCGTATTTTTCATTTTACTTGATTGGAGCTGGGATCGTAAATGAGTCAAATTCATGTCGGGTGCGAGTTTGAGTATGCCACCACGGGAGAAACTAGCTTTTTGTTCAACGTGAATGTGTCACAAACGGATTTCCAAAGGGTTCTTTCGGAGAATCTCACGATCACTCCAGCGGTTTTCGCAGAACGGCTAGAAATTGGATTAGAAAGAAAGATATCTCAAAGGTGCTTCGTTCGGTCGGGAGGCATTTGCCTTCGATACGACGCGACCGTCGAACTATCAGCAGAAGTCGACTTTGGAACTACGCTTGTGGAGCATTCATATAGCGAACTACCTCCGGAGGTTTTGCCTTATCTCAATCCGAGTCGATATTGCGAGTCGGATTTGCTAGGCAATTTTTCGATGAGAGAATTTGGCTCGAGTCCGCAAGGGTTCCTGCGGGTTAAATCGATTTGCGATTGGACTTACAGTAACCTTGACTACGTTTCTGGTTCGACGAATTCTCAAACAACCGCCCGTGACGTATTTGTTCAAAGGCAGGGCGTGTGCCGCGATTATGCGCACCTCTCAATTGCACTTTGTCGTGGACTCGGAATTCCTGCTCGCTACGTTTGTGGTTACGCAGCCGAACTTCAGCCATCAGACTTTCATGGATTTTTTGAGGCTTATTTGGGAGATCGTTGGTATCTCTTCGACCCTACGAGACTAGCCCCAGTTAGCGGTTTCGTTCGAATTGCAACGGGGCAGGATGCAGCAGACGTTCCGTTCGCCACATTCAACGGAGCTGCGCAACTGAAATCGAAAAGAGTTTGGGCAAATCGTTCGGCGACAACTAGTTCTCCGTAGCGTGTTGCCTCAACCAAGTTGGATACCCAAATAGGAGCTTCAAAAAGAATGCTGTTATTGGCCTGAAGAGCTTAGCGATTCAGGCCAATAGCAGCGGCTCGTTAATTTTGGGTGGGCAAGACACTTGGTTTGAAGTCGATCCCAACACCAATTGCTTGGCCCTGATGTATCTCCACTGACCAATTCGACGCTGCAGGGTTCGCAATTGTTTTGCGTCGTATTTTTCCTTCGACTTTCCAATAAGGCGCTCAAGCAAGGACGAAGCGATCGCGCCGATCAGAAACGCAATACGAAAAGCCGCTGGCTCGTGATCATGCCGAAATCAATCGCATTGCAGCCATGCCGAAACCCAACGATCCAACGCTAGCTCGACTTGCGGAACTAAACGAACGAACAACGAAATCGGAATTGGAACTCCATCCGCGGCACATTCGCATGAGCCAGTTGGAATCATCGCAACTGGCGGACGAAGAGATCCAAGCCGCATTTGGTGATTTCGACGCATTGTGGAAATCCCTTTCTCATCGCGAACAAGGCAAGCTAATGGAAGTACATGTTGAACAGAGTGGAGTACGATCCAGACGATGTTGCTATTTCGGTATCTTTCCATCGCTATGTTATAAAAACTCTGGCCGCAGAAGCTGTTGAGGTGCTTGCATGATCCAAGTCAAACTCAAGATTGCATTTCAAGGCGAAGTAAACAAGCGTCGCGCAGTTGCCAATGCATTGCGTGAAGCGGCAGCTAAGTTTGGTCGAATTCCAAGGATCGCTTAGCTATCGGCATCGCAGCTACCACTTGTCAATGGGCACGACCGTCGGAACCAACCCCTCGTCCGCAGGAACTAGCCCGACCGTCACCGACAACTACTACTTCGGTCGCGTCAATGGCCTTTACAACACGGGCCGTCTCCTTTCCGATTGGAATATGGGAGGCATTTGGGCCTTCGGTCACCCCAATTGGGCAGGATTTTCCACGATTTTGCCCCCGAATAGCCCTTCATGCTACGAACGTAACAATAACAATCCGAGCAATGCGGTGGGTGTCTTCTCGGTCAGCAGTCGCCAGACAGGCGGCGTCGTGATCTGAGCCATCGTTTGTACCACGGTTTCCGATAATCGTATAACACTTACCCTCAATACAATGCAGGGTTCGGACAGGGTTTTCCCACTTACGGTTTCTCACTTCGTATCGGCCGCTAAGGCTGTCGGTAGGTAGATGACTAGAACTTACGGGAAGGCTAGCCTAGCGGTCGGATGGTAGCTTCTAATTCCATTGGATTTCGGTACGCGTCCCTATCGACACGGTTTGGACTGCCTGCAAGCTGCTCAACGCCGACAGGATCTGCGAGATTCATGTCCACAGAGTTGCTTTCGGTGTGAGGAAGCAACTAGCGGGGAAAGGCGATAGGTCTGCCAATTCAGCAAACTTGTTCAATCTCAACGGTTGGGTCAGATTAGAAAAGATGTGATCGAGTAAAGGGTTGATGCGTTCAACGTTGCTCGTTTTCTGAATTCGAAAGGATTTTTTTGTGGATCGCAAGATATGTCAAAAAGGCGGAAAGAAGTTTGCTAAAATCGTTTCCTCGAGTCTATTCGATTTTTCACTAAGGAGTTCGTTCATGCGATATGCCATTCCCGGTTTGGTACTTTTCGCCTACTGCTGTGCAATCCACCCCGTCACAGGTTCACGACCCGACGAAACCTCCAACAACACGAGTAAAGCCGACATCCGTCTAGGAAATTTTTCAATCAGCTTGACCGTCAAAGACGTCAATGCTTCGAAAGAATTCTACGAGAAACTGGGATTTAAGGTGAGTGGAGGAGATTTAAAACGCAAGTATGTGATCTTACAGAACGAGACCAGCACCATTGGATTATATCAAGGCATGTTCGAGAAAAACTCCCTGACATACAATCCAGGCTGGGATCGGGACAAAAAGACTCTGGCCGAGTTCCAGGATGTACGTGAAATCCAACAAGAGTTGAAGAAGCGTGGACTGAATCCCGTTGTCGCTGCCGATGAATCGACCAGCGGGCCAGCCTATTTGACACTCGTCGACCCCGACGGTAATCCAATTCTAATTGACCAACACGTACCTAAGCCGATTAAGAAAGAATAACGAATGGGGGAGTGGGTCTCCGTCAGGACTGTATGACAAAATGCGTCTACAGGACCAGAAACTCGAGGCACTTTTCTCTGAACTGTACGCAAGCATCAGCAAGAAAGTCATCGAGCTGAGAACGGTAATCGAGGGTCAAGTAGCAAAGCCGTTGCTTAAATCAGTTGGTCAAACGATCTCCAAAGTGATCGACACTGTTGGGATTGGTTGCTATTCGTTTTCGTTCTTCGCCGTGAAATCAGAGGTTTCTATGAATTGGAGTCTGTGCCTCAGGCAGATGTCGCGAGAGTCGGCATGTACGGATGGAGTCGCAGTGGCATGATGACCTATCTCGCCAAAAGCAGAACCGACCAGATCGCTGCGGCCGTAGTCGGTGCAGGGGTAGGGGACATACGAGTTTTGCAATGGACATCTTCGGCGATATGGATCCACGATTAATTTGTCCTACGTGGGATTCAATTCGATGAATAGGAACCATGTTCAGTTGGTGCTGCCACAATCGTAACTGCGACAAGTCTCGAATTTTTTGCATCGTTTTACCAACACTAGGGCGGTTGGGTTCGTCTAATATCATAGTGAATGGATGCGGTGCCCATGTTGGACAACGCCACTTTCCCGTAGCACAGGCTGCAAGCCGGTGAGAAATGGCTGTTTTGCAACCGGCTAACTGCCTGTTGCGACGGCCAATTACGACGAAGTGACGCTGTCGAACTAGTAATGGTCTCGCTTAAACCCTCGAGTGGCTATTGGAGAGAGCGTGTCAAAGATCGACGACCAACGCTTAATTAGAAGCCTTCATGAAGGTCGTTCGGAAGAGTTTAGCGAGGTGGTTCGCAGCCATTACCAAGCCATTTTTCGCTTCCTCGTCCACCTTTCACGCGACATACATCGGGCTGAAGACCTAGTTCAAGAGACTTTCGGGACCGCGTGGGAGCGAATCGCTTCGTTTCAGGGTAGATCATCCATGGAAACGTGGTTGCACAGAATTGCCTACACGAAATTCATCGATGGACTACGTACAAAGCAACGGGCCACTAAATTCCTTGAGTCCATGCTGGCTTCGGAATCGTCAGGAACGGATCCGTTTCAATTAGTGTTGGCAGATGATGAAGCCCGGAATTTGTACAGAGCACTGGATGAGCTTAATCCTGCGAACAGAACACTTTTGGTGCTTCATTATTTGCAGGGATTAAGCTATCGCGAAATTGCTTTGGTACTGAACGAGCCAAATGGCACGATCAAATGGCGGATGGCGGAAGCTTTGAAATGTTTGCGGCCTTTAGTCGGTAGGGAGGTTTCCGATCATGCAACCCGAAGAACAAGTTGACTTTGACGGATTTCCTGAATCACTGGAAAGGCGATTGCGCAATTTACCAAAGCTTTCCGTACCTAATGATTTGGAGGCCCGGCTACTTTCAGCCATCCCCTGTGCCGATTTGATCTCAATTCCAAATAGTATGCGAACCTCTCGCTTGAGCCGAACGCTGATGTCTGCTGGGTTCGCCGCAGCTTGCTTAGTAATGGTACTCCTTCTGCCAAAGTTGGAAGATTTGGTTTCGATGCTACTTGTAGCGGTGCGTCCTGGCCAGAGCGGGTCCGATCACAATCGTTTAGTTGAACGATCGGATGACACTCTCCAAATCGATACCGGTTTTCAAGATCCACGATTGATAATGAGTGTGGAAACGCAATCGTTTACGTGGCCCATTCACCAAAAATCACCGCTGATGGTGTCGAGCAAAATTCCTGACGATCTGCTCGATTGAGAATCTTCGATCAAGATTCCCGATCCGAATTCAAGTTATGACCGCGAAATCCGACTCCCGGCTTTCAACCATTTTTCTGTGAGGTACGTATGATGTTTAGCGCACTGTTTCTAACGACGACGGTAATGTTACTCCCTTGGATAACTGCTTTGGCGGATCCAGCCGTTGATTCCAATGGCAACGCGGCACTGCAGTATTGGCAGGCATTCGCCACGTTGCCCAAGTTTACCGACGCTGAGAGTGTGATCATTGCGGACTGTTTGGTTGTTCCCCTGGACGAGACTGCCCAAGAGGTCCTGAAGAATTCAAAGTACGCATTAACGATGTTGCACCGCGCATCCGCAATCAAGCATTGTGAATGGGGAATGAGCTTCAATGAAGACGGCGTCTATGTGCTGCTCCCACATGTGGCCGCATCAAGGCAATTGACTTCACTTGCCTGCTTACGAGCGCGTCAGCGCTTTCAGTTTGATCACGATTCCAACGGTGCTATCGAAGATGTCCTCGCAGCCATGACCTTGGGCCGCCACATTTCGGTCGACGGATCACTTATAGCGGTGCTTGTCGGTTACAACATCGAATACCGTGCGATTGAAACGCTCGCCGTCGCGCTTCCTGAACTCGACCCCAAGACAATCAAGGCTGTGCAGACTCGCTTCGACGCTATGCCCTCATTCGGTACACAGGCCACCGCATTACTAGCATGCGAAAAGGTGACCATGGAATGGTTTATTCGAAAGGTCAAGGAAACGAAAGACAAGGAAGAACTGCTAACGCTCCTTGGTTGGGTCGGCATCTCGGAAGACAAGAACGTTGATCGTGGCGGCAAGGCAGAAAGGTTTCTGGACGAGTGCGGCGGCACAGCCGAAGGTGTGGTCAAATTCGCGGTCGATGCGCTGCCGTCATATGACCAAATGGCCAAACACCTTGATCTGCCGCTCGACGCATTTGAAAGGGAATTCAAGCGAGACGGAATCGTGCACGCCAGTAACCCTGTATACAACGTGTTCTTTCCTGCACTCGCAAAGGCTCGCCAAGCCAACTTACGAGCTGAAGTGCGCAGGGCCCTGTTTTCCGCTGCACTTGCCGTACAGCTTGACGGGCAAAATGCGTTGACGAATCATCTCGACCCTGTCTTGGGCGGTCGATTTGATTTTTCTTCCTTCAAAACGGGCTTCGAACTACG
>JANLRK010000789.1:0-4778 GCA_031361585.1 Pirellula sp.
ATCATCAATCGCGAAGAAACCATTCGATGCGCCGAAGAAAACGGCATCGCGATTTTCTGCCGAAATTAATGCATCGTGCCTAAAATAAGTGGGATAGGCATCCAGTCTGTCCTATCGGAATCGACAGGCTGGAAGCCTATCCCACATCTTGAATACCTACAATAATTGTCCGCTCCATGCTAAAGTGGCGATAGCTCAGTCTGCGGTTGCAAGAATCCGCCCAGGTATTACATCAAAGGCACACTTTGGAGCTGGCTTTTACAATTGCGATGTTCCAGAATTGGTATGCGAGTATCTAACATGTCCGACATCACACAACTACTGTTGCAGATTGAGCGCGGCGATCCGTCAGCCCCGGAGGAGTTGCTGCCGTTGGTGTACGACGAACTGCGAAAGCTGGCAGCGGCCAGGCTGGCACAGGAGAAACCTGGCCAGACATTGCAAGCGACGGCGCTGGTACATGACGCCTACATTCGATTGGTCGATGTTGACCAGGCGCAGCATTGGAATAGTCGGGGCCATTTTTTTGCCGCCGCAGCAGAAGCGATGCGACGGATCCTGGTGGAAAATGCCCGTCGCAAACTTCGAGTCCGGCATGGGGGCGACATGACGCGTGTTGAACTCAACGAAGCAGAACTGGTCGCCGAATTACCGCCAGACGAGCTATTGGGACTCAACGACGCAATCGAAAATCTCGCAAAACACGACCGACCTGCAGCGGAGTTGGTAAAACTAAAATACTTTGCTGGATTGTCTGTAGAACAGGCCGCAGATGTACTTGGCTTGTCGCGTGCCAACGCCTATCGACACTGGACCTATGCCAAAGCGTGGCTACTTAGCCAGATTCAATCCGAAGCTGAATCTCCCAAGAACTAAGTATTTTTGATTTTCTTGGGACAAGTTGTAGTTGAATGTCGCACTGTTTAGCAGCAGTAGAGCTCCCACATATGAGTGCCGCAATGAACCAAAACCAAGACAAAGCCAAAACCATTTTTCTCGAAGCCGATGAGAAGTACACATTTGACGACTGGGACTCATTTCTTAGCAAAGCATGTGAAAACGATGACAACTTGCGCCGCCAGGTGGAGTTGTTACTTAATGCGCACAAGCAAGCGGAGTCTTTTCTCGAAAGGGGCGCGATCGTGGGCGAATTGACGGTCGATCAACCGTTCGCCGAGAAGCCGGGCACCCGTATTGGCGTATACAAAATCCTCCAGCAGATCGGCGAGGGGGGCATGGGCTTGGTCTACATGGCCGAACAAACCGAACCAGTCCGGCGTAGGGTCGCGCTCAAGGTCATCAAGCCGGGCATGGATAGCAAACAAATCATTGCTAGGTTCGAGGCAGAACGGCAGGCGCTCTCGATGATGGACCATGTCAACATCGCTCGCGTTCTCGACGCCGGTGCTACGGAAAATGGTCGGCCATACTTCGTCATGGAGTTGGTCAATGGCGTAACGATCACCAAGTATTGCGACGAGAAGCACCTCACACCTCGTCAACGGCTTGAATTGTTCGTGCCAGTTTGCCATGCGATTCAGCATGCACACCAGAAAGGGATCATTCACCGCGACATTAAGCCGTCCAACGTGATGATCACGTTGTATGACGGCAAGCCAGTCCCGAAGGTGATCGATTTCGGTGTGGCCAAAGCGACCGAGCAAAAGCTGACGGATCGCACGCTTTTCACGCAATACGGAACTGTGGTGGGGACGCTAGAATACATGAGCCCAGAACAAGCCGAGATAAGTGCCATGGGAGTGGATACTCGCTGCGACATCTATTCCCTCGGTGTCCTTTTGTATGAACTGCTAACGGGAAGTACACCACTGAGTCCCGAGAAGATAAAAGTAGCAGTTTTCGCCGACATTCTGCGATTGATCAAGGATGTTGAACCACCCAAGCCGAGCACGCGACTCAGTGAATCGGGTGAGGCATTAGCTTCGATCTCCGCGAATCGACAAATGGAGCCGGCCCAGTTGACAAAGTTGGTGCGAGGGGAACTCGATTGGATCGTAATGAAGTCTCTTGAAAAGGACCGCAATCGTCGCTATGAGACGGCCAATGGCCTTGCCGCTGACGTGCAGCGTTATTTGAACGATGAGGCAGTCGAGGCTTGCCCCCCGAGCTCGCGATACCGGCTGCACAAGTTCTTAAGACGAAATAAGGGTCCAGTAGTGGCCAGCCTCGGACTGGCAGCGCTCTTGGTGTTGGGGATTATCGGGACTTCTGTCGGTATGGCATGGGCTTTCAATGCGGAACATGAAGCGACGCTCTCTGCCAAGTCTGAATTCGAGCAGCGACAGCGAGCCGAATTAGCGTACGAGGCGGAGGTCAAGCAGCGACGGCGAGCTCGCAAAGCCGTGGACGAGATGTACACGCAGGTTGCCCAAAAGTGGTTGGCTAATCAACCTCGCATGGAAAAGATCCAACGGGATTTTTTGGAAAAATCGCTGCAGTATTATCAGGAGTTTGCGGAGGAGAAGAGCAACGATCCAGTGGAGCAATTGGAGACAGCAAAGGCCTACCGACGCATGGGATCTATGTATGAGACGCTTGGTGAGAATGACAAGTCGAAGGAGTCCCATGACAAGAGCATCGCAATAACCGAAAAACTGTCAGCCGAGTTCCCTGCGGCACGCGAATACCGTGAGGAACTTGCCGACAACTTTTATCTCCTAGGATATTTGCAAATGTACAGCAACCAACTTGGACCCGCAAAGGACTACTTTGAAAGAGCCTTGGTCATCTATGAAAAGCTGATTGTTGATTTCGAACCCGATCAATCGCTCCGATATGGACTCGCAGAGAGTCGCCATAGCATAGGTAATATCTTGTCGGGTATGTTGGGAGGCGAAAGCCACTCTGAGGAAGCCAGAAAACTCTATAGCCAGTCCGTGGATTTGTATCGAGAGATGATCCTAGACGAGCCAGAGAATGCAGAAAACCAATCAAAACTTGGTGGAGTTCTGAACGATTGGGGGATCACCCTGCAAAAAGGAAGAAAGTTTGCCGAAGCACTTCCGCTTTTGGAGGAGGCGATCAGCCGGCAAAAGGAAGCCCTGAGACTGGACCCCCGCAAACCAAACTATCGACAGTTTCTATGCAACCATCTCGTAGTCATGGCGGACATCGCCGATGGGCTTGGCGACCACGAACTTGCGGTGACCACATCCCGTGAGGCATTGAATGTCCAAGCGAAGCTGGCAGATGACTTTCGAGAAGTCCGACATTACCAGCACGCGAACGCAGAGTATGCCTACTACTTGGGCAAAAGGCTATTGAAGGACGATCCTCAGGAAGCGGAAGTGATTCTTCGCCAAGCGGCCTTGATTATAGAAAAGTTGTCCGATTCGTTTGATACGTCGATTCGACGGCGTGAGCTCTTGGTGGCTTGTCATTTGGAGTTAGGGCACCTCCTTTTTAACGCTCTTCGATACGAAGAGGCGACAGCAAATTATCGCGCGGCATTGAAATGGAAGCCGACGCACGCTTTTTCGCAATTCGTTTTGGGCCGCAGCTTGCTCAAACAACAGAAGTACGAAGAAGCGGATCCGCTATTGCAAGACTGCCTGACCTTCCGCGAAGAGAAGGAACCGGATTTATGGACCACGTTTCATACAATGTCGCTGCTCGGCGAAAGCCTTTTGGGCCAAAAAAAATACGCCCAAGCTGAACCCCTGCTGCTGGCTGGCTACGAAGGAATAACGCAGCGAGAAGAACAGATTAATGAATCCGAACTTGTCGGTATAACGGATGCTTTGGACCGGATCGTTCAGCTTTATGTTGCTTTGGGGCAGGAGGACAAGGCTGAGCGGTGGCGGAGCAAGAAAGAACCCCAGCCAGTCGCCAAACCTGACCAGGATCCGGAGCCCAAACCATGATCCATCCTTAACGAATCTCCCAAGAACAGAGAATTTGTAAACTTTCTTGGGACAAGCGTGGGTCGGACGTCGCACTGAATATCAGACGAGATATTTCCATGAATACTAACCCAGAGTAAACCACATGTTCTTCAATCGACTCCCAGCACTCAAATCTCGGACAACCCGTAGCGGACGCCGCCCGAATCACCATGACGTGCGTTCACTTGTGGAGTTACTTGAAAACCGCCGACTCCTAAGCGGTACGCCTCTGGGGGAGACGGGTTACGGCAACCTGCCGTTGGCGTTTGAGCAGAACCAAGGGCAAGTTGCGTCGCATGTCGATTTCTTGGCCCGCGGGAATGGCTACATGCTGTCTCTGGCTCCATCGGGAACTGTCTTGAATCTTCGGAATGGTACCGGCGGCGACGTGCTGAACCTCCAGTTTGTCGGAGCGAATCCACTGGCCATGGTGGTCGGTCGAAATGAGTTGATAACCAAAACGAACTACTTAATCGGCAGCGATCCGAGCCAATGGCGGACTGAGATTTCGAACTATGGCAAAGTGGAGTACCAGGACATTTATGCGGGCATTGACCTGGTCTATTATGGCAACCAGGGAGAACTGGAGTACGACTTTGTCGTCGCTCCGGGCGTTGACCCAGGAATCATTCAGTTGTCGTTCCAGGGAGCCGAGCGAATCGAGCTCGACGAGCAGGGCAATCTGGTTCTCCATACTTTGGGTGGCGATGTGGTACAGGACTCGCCAGTGATCTATCAGGAGCTGGACGGGCTACGACAGTCAGTCGCCGGACAGTTTGTGCTGATGGGTGACCATCAAGTCGGCTTCGAAATCGGGAGGTATGACCACAGCCGAACGTTAGTAATCGACCCAATTTTGAGCTACTCAACGTA
>JANLRK010000833.1:0-3440 GCA_031361585.1 Pirellula sp.
CGCACGCCGGCCTTTGCAGAAGGGCGAACGTCTGGCCGATCGCATCACCGCACAACTCGCCGGGATGGCACGCCGCCCCGCACTCATCCGTTCGTTCTTCAGACATCCAAGTGTTGCCTATATTGCTGCCTGCTGAGTAAGCGACCCCTCACAAGTCTCAGATCGCCCACCATCCCCACTGGGCGCGGGAGAGATAATGTCCGGCATCAGCCGCGTGCGGCTTCTTGGCGTCGGCTGCATGCCGTTGTTAGGCGATTCAGGTCTCGCGTGGTGCAGCCTGCACGGACTCCTCGACAAATGCATCTCCCATCATCATTTTGTAGTGCCCTTCGTGGCGCGCCTTGACGAAGATTTGTCTGAAGACTTTGAGGTAGTTTTCGACCATCGAATCGTCGATCGAGACGTAGAGGTCGTCGTAGGCATAATGCGAACCATCATGCACCCATGAGCAAAGGGACTTGCAGATAATCTTCTCCCTTCCGTCAAACATTGCGCAAAGTTCGTCCAGCTCGATGCCGCCTAAAATTTTGAAGTAGTTCTCCAGGATGCGCCGCAGTGTGTTTTGAATAGCGAGATTTGAGCGCTCCGGCTTCCGGACTTCTGCCCAAAGCAACTCGTATGACGTCTTGATCGGGTTGGTCGCCTGGGCGGCTAGGTTGGATGCCAGCCCAGATTTTCTGACGATCCAGAACGTCTCCTCGCTCAACACGCCATTGCTTGGACGCTTCCGGCTATAGGTGATCTCCTTGTGGAATTACACGTTGTGCGTGAGCACAAAGATTTGCTTGATGTGTCCCGTCCCCAAGCGCACTTCGTCGAATAATCCTTTGATGAGGCTCCCAACAATGAACAAGATGTCGCTGTCGAGACTAGAAACAGGGTCGTCAAACACAACGATGCGGTCCGTTGTCATGCCACTATCCGAGACGCTGCCTTTGAGCAGGTGGTAGAAATAAAGGAACGTGACGAATGTCTTTTCGCCTTCACTCAGTGTTTCCTTCGCATCTGACCCATTGGAGCGAATCAATTTGTAGGAGGTGCCACTTGCAGTTTTCGCGAGCGAGAAGCCATGAAACCCAAAGGACACGAGCAGAGCATTGATCGCGTCAATTGTTGGCTGAACGCTCGTCGTCTGCTTTTCGAGTTCGCGGATCTCCCCGACTTTCTTTCCTTTGTCCGTCGCCGTCGCCGCAATCTGCCCGTTCATGGCAGTGATCGCTTTATCCAGACCATCGCGCGTGGTCTTGTATGCGGCGAGGTCGGTTTTGAGTTCCTCCAGCACATACTTCCACACCTGCGATGTCAGCGTGCTGCGCTCTTGAGGGAGATTCTTGACCATCTTGTTATGTGCCGCCACAAGAACATTGGCGGAATCAATCAACTCCTTGATTGCTGCGGCTACGTTGCCCAGGGATTCCAGTTCAACAACCTGACTGGCCTCCTTCTTTTTCCCAGCAAGTCGCTGGATGTTGATAGACACTTTGGAGTCGAGCAGTGCCCTTTCTGCCTTCAGTTTCTCAACATCTAGGAACCGGGAAGGCGACGCAATGATCAACGCGATTTGCTGCTGAAGCCGAGCGGCGTCTGTCGAATAGTTGGTGGCAAGGTCGTCGATGGCCTTGCTGTCCGTCACAAACGTCTCGTCGAAATACTCGTTCAGACTCTGAGCGAATGCCTCGGTCGTGCGCCGCTGGCAAAACGGACAAATGCTGCCGTTCTCGTCATGAAATGTCCTGCCTTCACGCACCCAATCGCTGTTCCCCAGCTTCTTGATCATTGCAGCGATATCGACGTCATCCTTGCCGATGACTCGTTTCTTCAGAATTGGGTCAGTTTCGTGGCCGATTAGCTTTGCCGATTCAATCGCAGGGACGGCCTGCTCCGTGGTTGGCGTT
This sequence comes from Pirellula sp., assembly GCA_031361585.1. Classification (GTDB taxonomy): domain Bacteria; phylum Planctomycetota; class Planctomycetia; order Pirellulales; family Pirellulaceae; genus JBKCUI01. Next base: position 1,896 of record JANLRK010000833.1, read on the forward strand.
GGGTCGAAGATTGACTCCGACTTCTTCTCTAGTTCCGCAAGAGTCTGGAGCGTGGCGGTGTTTTCTGCCAACTCTTGGACTACCTTTGCTTTGAATTTCTCCGAGCTTCCTCGATAGCTTTCAAACGCGCCTTGGAGCTTGGCATCGTGTTTTTGCTTCTGCGCCCAGCACGTGTCTTTCAAACCTGCCTCAAGCGTCGCCAACTCGCCCTTTTTGCCGCCTGCTCCATCCGCGCCTTGCAGTGCCTGAGTGAGGTCTTCGATTTTCGTAGTGAGTCTGTTGAGTTCGACCTTCGCGGCGGCGATCTTGGTGAGCGTATCGACCTGTTTTTCGCCGAGCGTAAAAACGCCTTTCAGCTCCGTCGATTGAGTGAAGTTCCGCTCCACGAAATCGTGGTTGTAAACCATCGGCTGCAGTTTTGTTCCCGCTTTCCATGTAACAGTACAGGTTGGGAAGCTGTTCTCATCTGCGATGACCCGGCTGACCGTAGTTTTGCCAGTACCGTTCGCGCCAAATAAGAAATTGAATTGAGACAGCTTGTTCAGCACTTCGGGAACGAGGCCGAAAGTGGCGGTGTTAGCAATGGTCATGGATTCGATCATTTCTCGCCTTCCTTCAGGTGTCCCGGTCTGAGTCGTCTAACGCCGCCGCTTCAACTATCCATCCAAACGAGGCGCGGGCGGCAGAAGCGAATGGTTAGGCACTCTTGGCCTCACTGGCTTCTGTAAAGAGGACTCGAAAAAGCTCTTCAATTCTTTTCAAATCCAGGCTGGCATATTTTTCTTCGCCAAGTAGCGCCTTAACTACGTACACCATACGATTCGCAGAATCACGTTGCTCTGAATACCTTGGGAATTTCAACCGAGATGGAGTTGACGCGACTGCTCCGTCTCGAGCGAGACAAACGTATATTGCGTTTTGTTTAAAAGAATCCAGAGCACCTTCAGCTACCTTAAGCGCCTCTGCATCCCATATCGGCTCTTCTGCCCAAACCCAGTTGTTCGACTGCCAGCGACCGACCTTTTCGTATCGCAAGATATGAATTGCATCAGCAATCTTGGCTGGAACGTTCGCAAAATGTTGATCGACGAGTTTCTGGATATGCCTTTCAACGTCATATTCCACTGCAGGATTAAGGTAATCTGTCACGAGGAAAAGCAATTGTTTGCAGTGATGATTCTTGCAGGCCCTCAGAATGTGATTACCCCAAGGGATAACACCTCGATAAACAAGACCAAGAATAAAGGCTTTAGCGATTTCCTCTCGCGCGAGCTGAACTAAATAGAACGATGTAGTAGGCGGCTCTTGATATTCGAGATACCCTGCTTCGTCAACAAGTCTTTCCGCATTCGCTAACACGATCCTGGCCGATCTTTCAAATCTAACGTTCATAGAAGTGCCTAACTACTCAGCAGGCAGCAATATAGGCAACACTTGGATGTCTGAAGAACGAACGGATGAGTGCGGGGCGGCGTGCCATCCCGGCGAGTTGTGCGGTGATGCGATCGGCCAGACGTTCGCCCTTCTGCAAAGGCCGGCGTGCGT
>JANLRK010000836.1:0-4045 GCA_031361585.1 Pirellula sp.
CTACACGGCAAGCAATTGATCTACACCGGCGCTGGTAAACCGCTCGGGGACAATCCGCTCTAAAAACGTTGTGGATGCTAACCACAACTGGCAATTCGCAAGTGGCTTCATAGTTACTATCGTGGGCACGCGATTCGTCAATGTCCACAGGTTGGTTCAATTCTCTGAATCATCATTCTCGCAACCTTCCAGATAACCTCGCTCAATCTCCCACACAAGCGCTTGAGCTTCCTTCCCACACGAGGTAACTGTGTGGTCGTAGTCGACGGCCAGCGGTGATCCTGGCGTCCGAGCAACGACCCAAGGAAGCATAACATGAAACAGTGGTGGGAATCAGAAGAGGTTGAAAATCCCGATGCGCCAAAGAAAATACGTGCGATCGCGTACTACCGGCATTCGGCGCAAGACAGACAAGAGAATTCGATCCCCATTCAACGGGACCAGGTTCGAGAATGGGCCGATAAGAATGGCGTTGAAATAATTCACGAGTTCTCCGATGCAGGGAAGTCTGGACTCAACAGCGAGGATCGACCTGCCTTCACCGAGATGATGGAAGAATGGGTTACCAAACGCGCCGACTTCGCCTACATCCTCTGTCTGGACGTAAGTCGCTGGGGTAGGTTCCAAGACATTGACCTATCCGCCCAATTCAGCGCCCAATGCAAAAAGCATCGCAAGCAGGTAATCTACACCAGCATCGGAAAGCCGCGCGAGGACGATCCACTTTATCCCGTGTATGTGCAATTCGAACGGTTCCGGGCAGCACAGTACAGTCGCGAGCTGAGTGACAAGGTGTGGCGCGGATGCGTCAAGATAGTCGAGCAAGGCTATTGGGCTGGTGGGAGTCCACCCTACGCTACCCATCGATTGCTACTCGATGAAAAACGGGAACCACTGCACAGACTGAATCCTGGCCAGAGGAAGGGGATTCAGAATCAGCGGGTGACGCTGGTCGAAGGGGATCCGGCGCAGGTCGCAACCATCCAGCGCATCTTCCACGAGTTTGTTGAGAGTGGCCATTCGGAATACAAAATTGCCGAAGGGCTGAACCAAGATGGCGTCTTGTCACCTGGTGGCAGACGTTGGGGAGCCGGTTCAGTCCTTTCTCGAATCCGAAATGAAACCTACCTCGGAACGCTTCTCTACAACAAGACCAGCTCAAAACTCAAAACTCCGACCGTACAAAACCCCGTCGAAAAATGGATTCGAACTCCGGAGGCGTTCGAGGGGATTATCAGCAACGACCTGTTTGAACAGGCTCAAAAGATTCTCGAAGAGCGGCGACGTAAGTACGATCCCGATCGAATGCTCCTCCAGCTAGTGGTACTGATTTCACTTGTGATCGCGACCTTAATCGGCGCTGCCCTTTATCTCCTTGGTTTGAGCACTATCCCCATTTAGTCGGCCGTTTTTCAAAAAACATGAATGAACAAGCTATCAAAACGGCTCCACTCCGCTACTACGCAATGGATATTGAAAATCGATTGGGCGTGGCGTCAAGCAGTGGAACATCGTGTAGCACTTGGCTGTCTGGCTTGATTGCCCTCGTACTAACGATCATCCTCTATGGACTCGTTTCCCTATTGCCATCAAACTTTTTCTCAATGATGCTCTTGGATCGAGGTCCGACACAGCACGCAGCCGTATTCTTTGGCTTTTGGTGTGCCGCGATCCTTGTCGTTAAGAGCAGTAAACTGAGGCTGCAACGCCGAGCATTGACATACGATGCAATTCCTTCGGATCATCAGTTTGTTCTAAGCTCGCAGACTGCAGATCAAGTGGTAGCCAAAATTTATTCCAACGCGGAGGACCCAGAGCGGTTCCTCGTTTACAGCCGGATTCTAACGGCGATTTCCAATCTCAAAAATCTGGGACGCGTTTCTGATGTTGACGAGATACTTCGTTCCGTAGGGGAACGCGATGAGTCTGCGCACGAAACGTCTTTTGGACTGATCAGCGGATTTCTTTGGGCGATCCCCGTTTTGGGTTTTATTGGCACCGTGCTGGGACTCTCCGTTTCGATCGCAAGTTTTAGCAGCTTGCTCGACTCGCAAAGCGACGTTAGCGGCATAGTTGGTTCGCTAAAGGAAGTCACGTCCGGGCTCAGCACAGCTTTTGAGACAACTTTGCTAGCCCTAGTTATCGCACTCGTGTTGCAGCTTTGGATGACCGCACAGAAGACTGCCGAAGAACGATTTCTTGACGACTGCAATGACTATTGCATGAAGCAGATCGTCAGCAGGATCAAAATCCTGCCGTACGAACAATCGCGTGAGGTGTAGCATGGGACGCCGTGCTAATGGTCCTGCCGTCTCCTTCTTCGCATTCCAGGACATTATCACGTCCGTCGTTGGAATATTTGTTTTGATTACGATCATTATGATGATCGAGTTGGTTTCAAAGAAGGTTGAGGGGCAATCAAGCGGAAAACGAGTTGCTGATACATTGAGCGCTTCTCTCAGATCACTTGAAAAGGATATGGTTGAAATGCGGCAGCGATCTGGGGAGCTTGCTGATCGCAGTAAGAAAGTCGCTGGCGTTCAACGGTTCAATGTGAAAGAAATACGTTCCGACATCGAAAAACGAATTCAGCAAGTTGAGGAGCAGGCAAAACGATCGGACGCAGTGAGCCAACAGATCCGCAAAGTTGTGATGTCTACGGAAGGCGAGCTAAATCAATTGAATCAACAAGCAACTGCGGCCGGCTCCAAGCGAGACGAACTTAAGAAGCTACTAGACAAACTTCAATACCTCGACACAAAACTTGGCAATCTGACGACGGAAGAACCACTAGTCTTTCGCAACGCTGGACTCTCTGGAAAAACTCTTATTGTTGCAGACGTTCAAGAGAAACAGTTTTCAGTTTTGGACCTTGCTCGCGATTCTCGTCGACTCTATTCAGGTAACGACCGATTGACCAAGTTCGGCGATTGGTTGGAGAAACAAGACTTAGCTAAGCTGCACTTTCTTCTGCTTGTTCGCCCCGGTGCCGCAAGCAGTTTTAATGCCATCCAGTCGAAACTCGAGGACGAGGGGGCGAGTTTTGGTTTCGATGTGGTCGCATCCAAGCGTTCTATAAAGCTTCGTAGCGAAGTCGGAAACTAAATCATGGGCAGACGTAGATCCCCAACTCCGTCGTCCAGTCTAGATCTCTTTCTGGACACAATCTGTAATGCGTTTGGTGGAATCATGTTCCTATCCATTCTGATATCTGTCTTGTTGCAGTTTCGAGGTGAGGAATCTCAGGTTAGCGAGGAACGATCGATTTCCGAAGCGGAGTCGCTGCAAATCCAATCTCGCCTCGAGCAAATGCAAAGTGAACACATCGGGCTCGCTGCAACAATTACTGCGCTTGAAAAATCGATGGTCGGTGATGACCAAACCGAAATACTCGAGCTGCAGGCAAGATTAGCGCAAGTGGAAAAGCAGCGAGATCAAACCTTAAAACGACAAATCGAATTGAGTCAGCACTTAAGCGATACTGAGACACACGTCCGTAAGCTACAGAAAGAATTGAACGAGCTCGATCAGAAACTGGTTGAGGCAAACGCCGAGTTGGCGGAGAAAGCGAAAGCAGTCGACGAAGCACTTGATTCGCGCGAACAAAAAACGGAGTTACCTAAGGTCCGCTCAACGACCAAAGGCAATTTGCTCTTTCTCATGAGATATGGCAAACTGTATTTGGTTTCTAGCCCCACTGGCGTTGGTTTCAATTCTGGCCATGTTACCGAAAGTAGCCTTCTCGGCGTGACCCGAATCAAACCTCGCCCGAGCGCTGGATGGGATATGTCCAATTCCATCGACGTCTCCGAATTTGAAAGGCTAGTTTCCTCGAACCCACCGAGCAGTATTTTCCTTTCGTGCGCAGTCTGGCCGGATTCGTATGAGCAATTCGGTACCGTCAAACAGACACTGCTTCGGCTTGGCTATGACTATCAACTGCTCCCAATTAATGATGTTGACGAATTGTCAATTGGACAGGGGCGAGAAGGAAAAGTGCAATGATAAGCAAGCCACCACCGATCACTCCTCCACCGATTAAGCA
>JANLRK010000842.1:0-4773 GCA_031361585.1 Pirellula sp.
ATTTCGAGCGTCGCCGGTGAACCATAAACCAACCAAGCGAACGAATCTTTCGCGAACAGCATCGCGACCGCTACCGACCCAGTACTTAGGACGCATACGGCGGCAACGCGATTCATGTAAGCCGATAAACACAAGCGTTGACGATAATGTTCGACAAACTTTCCAAATGCACCTGGAAGCCCGAGGACAGCCAACGGAGCGGCTATCATGAAGAAGCTATTGGCCAGAGCCCATTGCCCCAACTCCGCATCGGACAAAAATTGACAGAAGCCAATATTCCGAACGATGCCGACAATTCGTTGACCGAAATTGATCACCAACATGATCAGTAGGCCGTAGGCAAAATGGTCGCCAATCGCAGCCAGCTTTTTCGTTCTCTGAGCAGTTTGAATGGTATGGGTTGTCATGGCGATCGAAGCGAATGGCGTTGAGGTTCCATGGACCTATCGTTGAGCTTTCGTCGCAACGGTACAGCTCAATCCGAAACGGCGACACATTTGCACCGCCAGCTTGAATGGCAACAACTCCAACATGGGTTCCAACGACGCTTTAAGACCAGTAACATCAAACGTGTTCGAAAAAAAATAGCGTTTTGTGCTAATATATTGCGGAGTCTTAACCGTTTCAAAGCCCGAATCCAACAGCAACTGTCGAACTTCGCGAAGCGTATATTCCTTCAAATGAAATCCGACCGCTTCGGTTCGGGATGGCATGAAGGTGTTGGTTACATCGCTCGGGCGCATATGCCAATTGGGGGTAATGGTGATCAGTTTTCCGCCGGGCTTTAGCAGTCGGTAAAGCTTCCTCAAATAGTCGGATATTTCATCTACTGGAATATGCTCGAATACATCGTTCCAGTAAGCCAAACTATAGCTTTCGTATTGATCGTCAAAATCGATGGAACAAAAATCACCTAGCCAAAGATTGACATGATCGCTGGCGGGCAACCTTGTTTTTGCGTCATCAAATAACTGACTTGCGACTTCGAGTCCGCCAATGCGATGTCCAGCCTCCGAAGCGGCTTGAAGAAAAATTCCCGAGCCAAATCCGAGTTCAAAGACACCGCCGTCAATGCCTAAGCGACTTTGAGTTCCGAGTTGTTCGAGTACAAACTGGGTGTATCGCCGATCCATTCCCATGGAGAGGGTTTGTCCGGCCACCTTGCGCCGCGACAATTCATCCAACGTTGTGCAGATCGTTTCATATGCTTCACGGATAATGCACGTACGTTCTTGGCTGCCCTTCGATGTCAATCCGATTTTCTTAGCAAACGCCGGTTCCTCGGAACATTGAAGCTGTCTCAGTTCATCAACGGAAAGGCATGACAGATCGACCCAACTACCGTCGTTTAGCACCACGCAATTCTTTGTAAAATCCTCAATGGGACTCGACAAAATGTCCAACGAGTTATCGGAATGGTGACAGGTAGACATGATCGGCGCTTAAGATACGTTGCAACAGTGAAGAAGCTCCGAAACTCTAGGTTGCACTTCTGGCATGGACGCCAAATAGGTGGGGAGTTCTTGAAAGGACTCTGTTAGACAAACGCAGAGTCGACTCTACCCGCACAATCAGACTATTCGTTACCGTTCAATACCGCCAACTTGCCCTGCTGGATGGTTCTGTTTCTAGGCTACACAAACGCTGCGCGTTCACCTCGTAACAATCTATTTTGCTGTCTGTTTTGGGAAGTCCGGACGGGCGGCCGTTTTTAATGATTCCCATGGCTTGGGGTAATAGTAATGTGGCACCGATGGACCGCGATGATTGGCGTAATTCCCGTTGCAGTAATTGGTCTGCCAAGCCATGGCTTCTTGACTCGACGGTTCGATCTTATGTGCCAGGTATCCAGAAACATATCGAGGGCGATTGTAAACCTGTCGGTACTCAGGATACGCGTTCCAAAGGTTATGCGAGAAGAGATCTTGGCGTTGAAGCGCTGGATCAAGATAGGTTCCGGAGAGCCAGTCACCGGCAAAGCCAAAGCTATTCAACCCAAATAGTAGTATGGTTAACGAAGTAATTCCGGAAACTCTGAGGATCTTCATTTTCTACTCCGCTTCATTGAACCAGTTCAAACCACTGCCTCTGTACTTCGAATCTCGTGAGTTTCGGATTCACATTTGGGCAACTGTTCTTGCAAATAGTCAATGCTTGCGTTTGTGAAAGTCCTGCGGGAAAGACTATGCGGAGAACCGCCTTGGTACCGGCTGTATCGATCGTGATTTTGACATCCGGCAACTAGCTGAAGTTAGGGAAAATGGGACCTATGAGGAAGATTTAACGACCATTACAATCGGAGCGTGCCTCGAGGGGGCCGTCGCGAGTTTCAGCTTAGCTTGTACATAGGGGTTTAGGAAAATGAATAAAAAGGTAATGCCGTCTGGTTCGGGGGACCAAACACGTTCAAGGAGCCTTCCTTTTTGTTCGCCCTTGGCAATTATTGGGTTTGCCGTCGTCATCATCGGATTTTGGCACGTTAAAACGAGTTTTGCCCAATATCTTTATTCAGCTGCTCAACCCACGATAATGCATGGCAACTCGACTTGGATTGCACCCGCAAGCTATGTCTCGCCAGTGACTTCATCCTATTCGCTCGTTCGCAATTGGGAGTTGGACGTTGCAAATGCCCAGAGAAATTTGGATCCCAATCGGTTGCCTGACATTGGTATGGCCAGACAACGACTCGATGGAGCCATGGCCGAACTTGAAAATTTCTTGGCGACATCACCCCAGCACCACGCAAATTGGCTCGCGTTTTTAAATTGGAACGACTTGCGAGCGGAGCTGAAAAAGGCACTGCCAAACACGGATCAGATTTCGCAGTTTGAAAAGACGTTTCGACAGAATTACTTTGGACTGGAGTTGAGGCAATTTACAAAAGTTCGCGACGCATTGACTACTTTCTCGCACGCGCTGAAGTTTAGTTCGGACAAAGCAAAAGCAATCGAGATCATCAATAACCGGTTGACTAAATTATCCGAGCAATTGCGTATGCCAAACGCAGCCCAAGACTTCGATGGTACACGAGAAATTGGCCAGACTCTGACCTTTCTCATGCAAGGCAATCAAGCCAATGATTTAGTCAGTGCGATTCGTAGCGGATATTCAAGAGCCAATGCGAGAGTCCTGGTATCCTCAGCTTTCGTCAACCAACGCTTTGCAAGGCCCGTTCACGAAGCAAATCCCGTCGACGAACTGATACTGGGGACCCAACTTTATGGCCAAAGCTGGCTTCAAGGACAGGTGACGCCACAACTGTTGAGTAGCAATACACATGCCGCTTTGAGACTGAATTTGAGCGGTTCGTTCTCTAGTCAGAACATCGGCTATAACCGGTCTGTAAAACTGCATACCCAGGGATATGGCAACGTTGCGGCCAGCGAAACCATCGCCTTGACGGATAGCGGCCTAGTTCCCCTGAACGACACCGCAACCGACGCTAACTTGGTTAGCCAAATCGACGACATCGAACATCGATTGCGGATCGTTCGCAAGATCGCAAGCAAGCAAGCGGCCAAGCAAAAGCCAGAAGCCGATGCGATTGCAGAGGGACGCTTAGAACAACGTATTCGCACGCAGTTCCACGAAAAGCTTGCGCAGCAAATCAATGAAGCCAACCAAAAAATAAGAGATCCCGACCTGCCGGTATTGGCTCGTCTTGGTTTGGAACGGCCGAAGAGAACAACATGGAGTTCACCTCAGTATTTGGCGTTGCTGTGGAAGCTACAGGGACCGACTCAACTTGCTGCCCCAGCCTCATGCCCATTGGTCGTAGACCCTACGGGTATTACGGTGCAATTGCATGAGTCTGTCGTAACCAACATGCTAGATCCTGTCCTAGCCGGCCGAATCCTCAAGAGTTCTGAATTGGATACGATGGCGGTGCAATTTGCCGACGTCGTTGGAAAGGGATTAAAAAAGCAAAAGGATGAGGAGCCGTGGGCCGTAACCATGGCCTCCTTTCATCCGGTAGAGATTCAATTGGATGACTCCTTAGTGACATTTCGTATAAGAACAAACAAACTGGATCGCAACGGTCAAATGCTCGATCAGCCAGCATCGATTGAAGCGTCTTACAGGATCGTATTGATCAGCGGCGCAATCCAGTTAGAACGGCAAGGCAATGTCAAGATTGGCTTCTCTGGCAAGCAACAACAAGGCTCCAGAGCGGTACTGCTTCGAAGTTTTCTCAAGAAGAAATTTGAGGAGGTCTTCAAAGAGAAACTGTTGGACCAGCCCATTCGCGTCACCGATCGCTTGCCAAGCGATCTTCAAGGACTTTCCTTGAATTCAATCCAAGTCGACGACGGCTGGATTCAGGCCCACCTTCGATGACCATGCAGCTACCGTAGGTCACTCTTGCCGAGAGTGACTTCATGCTGCACTGCGTTGCTCTGTGGGCATGCCACGGAGGCACTACCGCGTGTACGGCCACTGACTGCTGCGGCCTCTTAATCCGTTGGCAAGTTACCAATCAATTTGAATTGGAAAGTACTCCGCAATCAACTCTTCATAGAATGGCCTTAAAGCGGTCACGTCCATCCGCTCGTCCCGTTTCGTATACAGATCGTACTGATTGAAATCGTTAACCCAAACAAACAACTCCCGATCGCGATCGTTCAACAACTCCTCGTACGCATGCTCTCGGTGAATCGGATAGCACGAGTGGTAACGAATCATGTACAACCCCGGCAAAGGCAAATAGTCCTTGACGACGTGGTACAAATATTCGTCGTGCCCCCAAGACAGCATGACTTGATCAAGCCCGCA
>JANLRK010000010.1:0-5002 GCA_031361585.1 Pirellula sp.
CATCCAGATTCACCCGTTTTAGCTCACCGCCGTTTTTTTGTCGCTGCGTTAGACGAGCGTTCTCAACGAGAAAACCAAGCATTGCTTCTACAGCGGCGGCGAAGAAATGCCCCCGACTGTTCCAGTGTCGTGGCTTTTCAACAACGACAAGCCGGACGACAGCGTCATGAACTAACGCAGTTGCCTGCAACGTTTGCCCCGGATTCTCTTGGGCTAAACGGACAGCAGCCAACTTACGCAATTCGTCATAAATCAGAGGCAACAATTGCTCCGCCGCCAACGGATCTCCCGACTCGATTTGCGACAGTATACGGGTGACGTCGGACATATTGCGTACGCTTTTTAAGAGGAAGCTTGATACGCACTATTGTAACCGCCCGCTCATGAGTTTGCTTAGCCGAACGATCCATATTGCTACTTCTTAATCCTCGCCCAAATCCTCCTCTGCACCCTCCAATCAATCTCCCTCGTCAGCGGCCGAAGCAGCCGCTCGTGGATCTGCGCTTTCCTCTGGATCACTTCCGGCAAGTACAGCAGCTCCTCCTGAATATCTGGCGCCAAATTCAGCAAGCTCATAATTTGCGTCATTCGTGGCTGACTGATTCTGCCGATTTCTGCAAGCAGCTGGAAGGTGTCAACCTGACCGGACTTAATCATCGATTCCATACGACTGGCGAGCGCCACTAACTTGGAGATCCTGGGAATCCGACCAGACTGAGCAAGCCTCTCCCGTTTAACTTTGGTGGCATCTCGACGCTTATGTACTTCGCCTTGAAATGCGACTTTGCGTTTTCCCTTGATCATACGAGCACCTCATCTGCTTTAGCCGCCAGCGTCTTAATTCCTGATCGATGGAACGAAACCGACATCGCCACATCATGTGGATCGTACTCCACCCGCTCAACTAGCACTTCCATTAGCTTGCCTTGTCCCCGCTGCGAGACGGATTTCCACAGGGTGTCGAAATCACTAAACGCCGCTCTAATCTCTGCGTCCGCTAGTTCTGATGAAGCTAACTCGGTCATTCGAATGCGCAGTTGCTGCAGTTCCAATTCCGACGTCTCTGTTCGATCATTTAGTTCTGCCAGACGAGCTAGCGTCGGATCGTTTGGGTTCGGCATGGCTGCGATCCGCTTGATCTCGGCGCAGTCACGTGCCAGTTGCTTTTCGTACTGCTTCTGTTGTTGCCGTAATTCTTTAATTCCATTGTCAACCGTCTTACGAGATTGGCGTAGTACTTCCTGCAGCGACGTTTTATCGAAAGAACATCCACCACGCTTAATTCCGCTTTTGGTAATCCACGATTTATTTAGCCAACCTCGCTCATCCATTTCCTTTACACCTTCGATTTAGTATTCTTCGGTGGTGTTAGACGTATCTCGGCATCGTCCGCCAATTCCTCAATGCGCCGCTTGGCTCGCTCGGAGATTCCACCATCTGCATTGGCCTGCAGTCGCCATGAATGTCGATGGAACTCAATTTTTAATTCGTCGCGGCGAGCCAATGCGGCGCGAACACGATTATTTCAAAAGAATCAAAATATGGTGTTTATCGGTAGCGCCGAGGATCAGTCTTTGAGTATCGCCATGGCTGATCCGTCGCATGGGTGGAGGGCAAAGTCGATTGTGTTGGTTGATAGGAAAACCTTCGGTAGCTCTGCGTCGGAGCGGTCTGGCTAAACGTTCGAGACTGCGGCACAAAGGTCTGCATTGAGCCGAATGTCTGAGGAACGACGCTTGCGTTTGTTTGTTGCATAGGAACCATTGTTGTCCTCGTTACAGTGTTGCCTTGAATACTTGTTGTAGGCTCATACGAGAATCGCCGGTAAGCTTGGGAATCGCTTACGGTAGGTGAATATGTTGGAACGCCGCACCCGCAGTCGTTGTTTGCACTTTGCCCCCAAGACAATGCAGGAAACGCTGCAACCATGAACGTGCTGGCCAAAATGGCAAATACAATTTTCGACATAAATCTCTCCGCGGCCGGTTGGCCAATTTGCATTAGTTGCATCCTGCGCTCAGTAAAACGGCAAGTCCCACCTCCGCCACCTTACTAGTATTAGATGCGACGCGCCAACCATTTCTTCAAACTTTCATAAGATTTCGCCCGCCGTTTAGGGCGATCGCGAAATAAGCTCCGGTGACGTAACAGTCGAAAAAGTAGCCGTTCATTACTGCTCAATTTTCTTGCATACTCGCTTAGAAGGCTTGCACCAAACGCACGTTCTAAAAAATGCTTTGGATTTTTAATTATTTTTAAGACGTTAAGCAGTAAATCTTTGCGCAAAACGCGCACCGGCAGTCTACAGCAAAACGAGGGAAACGGTACAGCATTTGACTTTCAAAGAATTCAAACAAACGAATTCCCTTGAAACGATTTAGGAACTGAATAGAAATGACGAAACGCTTGGCAACTCCCATCGCATTTTTTCTCGTCGTTTGGTTACTGGCTTCAAAAAATTCACTTGCGTTCGCGGAGGATTCGACGGGCGCTACATCCTCAAAATCTAATTTCTTTCAAGTTCAATCTTTCGATGGGGGCCCCAGTTCCCAAAGAGTACTTGATCTATGTGATTCACTGCGAGTTGAGCTTGTACGAGTTTGGAGCGGAAAATCTGGAACTACAACTTGGGAGCCTCCGTGCGACGTAATCGTACATTCGTCGCGTAAAGGGTACAGAGAGGCGGTAGGGCCGGGCAGTAACGCGACCAATGGAAGCAGCTTTGTGCAGATTAAGGCAGGTGTCATTTCAAAAAGGCGAATCGACCTTTTGCTGGATCAACACGGGGCACTGACGTCGCTGCCGCACGAACTGACCCACGTAATTCTCGCCGACTGTTTTGAAGGGCGCCAGCCACCACTTTGGCTCGACGAAGGCATTGCCATGCTCGCAGATACTCACGAAAAGCAAATGCTCCACGAAAGGGACTGCTTGGATGCATTGTCATCCAAAAATGAACTGCCGATTGGCGCATTGGTGCGGCTCGAACAGTTTCCTTCTTCCGGTCAAGTTGCAGCGTTTTATGGACAAAGTCTTTCGCTGGTGAGAATGCTCGCACAACAAAAAAGTCCCGAAATGCTTATCGGGTTTGCAAAGGACGCAATAGACAAAGGGATCGAAGCAGCACTAAGTCACCACTATCAAATCAATGACATCCGTGAATTGGAGACTCGGTGGAGATTGGAGATGCAGACGCTCAAAGCATCTACTAGTCGAAAGCCGTTTGTGTCGATTAGCTTCAAACCATAAAATTAAAGGCACTAATCAACTCGTCGGCCATTTGCTTTTCAGTTTCATGAAGTGTTTTTCAAAACAATGAAAGCTTACCAATGCCACGGAGCTATTCAGCAGAAGCATCAACAAAATATAAATCACGCTTGTCTAAAGCGAGTTGTCAGCCAAAATGGGCAGTGAAGCCTGAAGCATGCTTAACGTGACGATGCTAACCAGAGGCAATTGGAACACTTACCTTCTTTATGCCGGCAGTGATCGCTTGCTGGATGACTTCCCACGTGATGTGTGGCTGAGTGACGATCGATAGGGTCTCAGCGAGCGCACCAACCCATGAAGAAGCCCCGCCCTAACGTCAGATAGTGGCGAGAACTCGCACATGTTTGTCCAGAATGTCATAACAATCTGCACGGCAGGATGCATGGCTACCTCATCTTTTGTGGAAGTGGCATACGCCCTGCGGGATGGGCCTAGCCGCAACATCGTCTTCCGCAGCCTCAATCTTCCCGTCCACATTTCCAACTAGCTGCTTTCAAATCCACAAGAATTGCCAGACTTCTGTGAACATACTTTTCGTCTGCGGAAGACTGTTAGAAGGAGTCGGCTTATTTATCCTCAACACTCATTCCATCGCGAGCCAATGCCGCGACAATCTGGTCCTTGGTAATTATCTGCCTACTGATCGCGAGCCTATCTCGAAATTGAGTTTGCCGTTCGTGCAGCTGAGCGGCGACCTCAAAGAGCAATGCAAAAACAGCTTCCTCTTTAAGTTGTTCCAAATCGAACATTTCCTTAGCGTCACTACAACAGCCAGTGCGAGCAACATGATGATGGAGCCGTGGTTCATAATTGCGCCTGGGTGATCTGTCTGAACGTCAAGTTGATCCGCTCACCGACAGCTTCCTTCGTCTTCGGTATTTCGTGCTTCCAGAATTGCTGCATCGTCCGGGCCATGATGATTAGCGTGCCGTGACCCACCGGGAAACTCATCGTCTCTTTGGTCTTGTTGTGCTTAATCCGAAACGTCCGGGTCGCTCCCAGGGTGTATAGCGACAACTAGTTTTCCGTAGCGTGTTGCCTCAACACTGGATGTTACCGAAACCACGAACTGAGAAAGAATGCTGCCATTGGACTGCTGAGCGCAGCGAAGTAGTCCAATGGCAGCATTTCGCCCTCCAATGGTGGAGAGCGAAGCAAGGACTATGTTGTACCTACAACGAGTTGCTTTGCCATGATACATCGCCACTGACCAATTCTTCGTTGCAGCGTTCGAAGTGTTTTGGCGTCCGCGTACTTGCCCGGATTCGCTGCTTGAAGTCGCTCTAGCAATGTTGATGCAGCAACGTCAGGTTCCTTCTGCAGCCATTCGAGAATGGTCGACCAATCGCCTTCGAATGGATCGAGTCGTGTGCGGTAGTTCCGCGTTCGAATCGGTTTGGGCTGATGAGTTGGTCGTGACTCTCCCTGCTCCCAAAGTCGCGGCAACTCTAAAAGAAAATCATCGAGAGTGTTTTTTTGCTCAGTGGACACTTCTTCAGTGCTTGACAACGCGACCAATGCTGCTTGTGTTTTTCGAATCTCGTGAAGTAGTTGAAGGGGATCTTTGTCACTGAGCTCTGTCCGCAGAACCTCTTTCGTTTCAGCCGAAACTCTTGGATCGTTGATCAATCGCGAGCAAGGCGTTTTCGGTGCATGATACTTCTTCTTGACCTTAGAGCCGATACGACTTTTGCTTTCCAGTTTGAAGGATGGCTGAAACATGTTTACGTAC
>JANLRK010000048.1:0-30483 GCA_031361585.1 Pirellula sp.
TTTAAATCGGCCCGCCTTATGAAGTCTCCTGCAACGACAACTTGTTCAATATCTTTTTCAGTGCGTTGGGATCCAATGGCTTGACCATGTGATAGTCGAAGCCCGCTTCGCTTGTCTTTTGTCGCGTTTCCTCTTGGCCCCATCCCGTCTGTGCAATGATGGTAACCCTCTCGGATTGGTTTTGGGCTCGAATCCAGCGACAGACTTCATAACCGTTCAGTTTTGGCAGGCCGATGTCTAGCAACACGACTTGAGGTTTGAATTCGCGAGCTG
Organism: Pirellula sp.; assembly: GCA_031361585.1. Classification (GTDB taxonomy): domain Bacteria; phylum Planctomycetota; class Planctomycetia; order Pirellulales; family Pirellulaceae; genus JBKCUI01. Next base: position 274 of record JANLRK010000048.1, read on the forward strand.
CTGCAACAGCTCTTTCGCCATCAAAAGCCTCACAAGTTTGATGCCCAAGTTTACGAAGTAACATCGAAAGGGTTGTTACGCTATCGCGATTGTCATCCACAATCAGAATTCGGAGCGACGCATTGGTTCCCAATTCTTCGTCCGACTTAGGCTCTTTGATTGGGGTCTTATTTTCGATAGGAATTGGCATTCGTACTACGAACTCACTTCCTTTGCCAACTCCCGCGCTCTTGGCCTCTACAGTACCACCGTGCATTTCCACTAATCGACGAACCAACGAGAGCCCAATACCAAGTCCACCTCGCGATTTTTCTAGCGAGTGATCTGCTTGAGTAAACATCTCGAAAATGAGAGGCAATTGCTCTACAGAGATGCCGATACCAGCGTCCCGAATCGAGATCACGACATCCTCGCGATTCAGCTTAGCATTGATGGAAATGCTACCGTTCGGTTCACTGTATTTTGATGCATTATTGAGTAGGTTTAGAAAAACCTGCGCCAGTCGAGTGAAATCCGCATCTAGCCGAATCGGGGCTTCAGACATTTCAATTGAAAGTCGATGATTCATCTGTTCGATGAACGGACGACTCGTTTCGATTGCGCTATTTAGCACTTCGGAAAGTAGAATGGACTTTTTTTGAAGCTCGATCTTTCCGGTAACGATGCGGCTAACATCCATCAAATCATCGACGAGTCGAACCAGCTGCGCGAGTTGCCGTTCCATCATTACTCGGGTTTCTTGCGCTTCTTTGTAACCAATGTCTGGCAGCTGAAGCAATTGGAGCCCACTGCGGATGGGAGCTAAAGGATTGCGAAGTTCGTGGGCAAGTGTCGCCAAGAACTCATCCTTGCGCCGATCCATGTCCGACAAATCGGCAGCCAGCACTCGTAAGGCTTCTTCGGCCAACTTGCGATCATGGATATCCGTATTGGCACCTACCCATTCGCGGACTACACCATTCGTATCGAAAATAGGTACGCCGCGAACGCCGAACCATCTGTAGGATCCGTCGCGAGTCCGAACACGAAATTGATTCTCATGCAGAGTTTGGTTCGTCAGCGATTCCTTCCAAAGTTCAACTGTTCGAGATCGGTCATCGGGATGGATGGCCTGCAGCCAACCCCAGCCCGTCTTCTCTTCATCCGTTTGCCCTGTAATGCTACACCAGGCGTCGCTTGAAAATAGGACCTCCCCATTGGTTGACGTACGCCAGACAACCGTCGCGGTTGCCTCCGCCAAAGCGCGATAGCGTTGTTCGCTTTGCTGCAACTCCAGTTCCGCATGTAGACGGTCAGAAATGTCACGTGCAATTTTTGATGCTCCTACGATCTCACCAGTTTCATTGCGAATGGGTGAAACGGTAATGGAGACGTGGATCAATTCGCCATTACTTCTTCGACGAACGGTTTCATAGTGTTCCACCCGTTCTCCGTCACAAATGCGTTTCAATATGAGGATTTCTTCTTGACTGCGCTCCTCCGGAATGATAAGCGAAATATGGGAACCAATTGCCTGTTCTGCCGAGTAACCAAAAAGCCGCTCCGCACCGCTATTCCATGTTTGTATGATTCCGTCGAGCGATTTACTGACGATTGCGTCGTTGGAGAATTCGATAATGGAAGCCAGAAAGTGTTTAGAGTGGTGCTGGCCCCGGATCTGCTGTCCTAACGGGTGACGGCTGAAATCGGCATCGGCGCTAATAAGGCCAACTCCATTGTTTGCAAGTGTGAACTTTCGCGATTCCGATTGGCGTCGCAATTCCTCTTCGCTCGTATTCTTAGCTTGCAAAATGCTGTGAGCATTTTTGAGAGTAACCGTGCGCAATCGCATCTCCTCTTCATCGTCCATTGTCTTCTCCGATTTGCAGCTCAATCTCAAGATGCCCCCACAAATAACCATTGGTCGGATTTCAACCACTTCCGTACGGCTTTCAATATCCGATTCCGATCTGGCGTTCTGACCAAGGCAACGCAAATGATGTACCGAGTTCCTTTGCTAGGAACGAATAACTTTCCGGAACGGCGCAGTAGTTGCATGTTGATAGAACATCGCGATCCACGGCCGATCCTTCTTCGGCGAATCGTTCTTTACAATAGGAGTGGAAAATGTCAGACAATGTAAAAGACAAGCTCAAAGATGCTGGCAATGCTGTAGGTTCAGCCGCCAAAACTGCTGCTGAAAATGTAAAAGCAGTTGCCGGTAAAGTGGCAGAAAAGGCGGCGGAGGCTACGAAAGCAGTTGGTGATACCGTTAAGAAAACCGGCGAGTCGATTCAGAAGAAGAGCGGAAAGTAATCGACCATTTTGTGCCGAGCGGTAGTCGAAAATGCCTGAGACGCGAGTGACCTTTCACTCGCGCCTTTTATTTCAAAAGGCATCACCACGTGGCAGGATGCTCGATAAACGACCCGATCGGTAGTTGGCATTTCAATCTGATTCATTTTAGGCAATCGACATTCGCACCCTAGTAACAAAAAAGCCTTGGCCGATTTGTCGGCCAAGGCTTTGCGTCAAATGACTCATACGTAACGATTATTTGCCGTTCTTCTTTGTCGACGTATCCGAATCCTCTTGGTCTAACTTTGCCATAAGGGTTTCAGCCGCTTTCATGTGCTTTTCAGTCGCTTGAATGCCTTCGGAAACCATTTGCTGCATTTCATTAGTCGTGTGGCGTTGCAATACGACGAGCTTGGTATGCATGGCCGCATGCTTGGCAATCTGCATCCCTACGAAGCACTTATCGAATTCGTCCCCATCCTTCGCACTAAGATATTTTTTCGAATCCGAAATGCACTGTTGAGCGATTTCGCGCTGAAGCTGCATCATATCGATTCCCGATGTCTGTGTCCCATTGTTCGCGGCGTGCACATTGGCAGTCCCGTTTGGAACGGTACTATTCGCTTGATCGGTCGAGCGATTGGTGGTTGCGTTCGAGTTGCTATTCGATCTGGAATGTTCAGCTTGATGCTCGGTCAAGTATCCTTCTCGCGATGCCTCGGGAGCAAATTTACTAAGTTTTTTAAGACAACTCTGATGCTCTTCTGCAATCATTTTTGCAAAACTATCTACGTCCTTGTTCTTGCTCTTCTCCTGAGCAAACTTCGCTAAAATAATTTCCTCTTGGTTGTCCAAAGCCCAACACGAGGCGAGTTGCTGCGGCGTCACCATCCCTGCAGACGTCATTTTGCCTGCTCCCTGATTTGCATTTGCTTGCTGCGGCAATGCTCCTTGGTTTGGCTTTGTCTCCTGCGCGGAAACGGCAGTGCACAATACGGCTGTGCAAATGGAACTGCTAACTAGCTTTTTGAAGCTCATCGTCTAAATCTCCAGAACTAAATCGAATCTATCTTTGCATTGAGCAACACTGCTCAAGGCTTTCAAGTGAATGGAAATGCATATGCCATTCCAAATCATGAATCCCATAACGAGATAACAAGAAAGTTTTCGATTCTTAGGCGAGCGGCAAGCCTGGGCTGTTAAAAAAGGCGTCGATCTTCAGCTGGGCCGCGAAACACTTTCGCTAGCGTTCCCTAGTAGCGGAATGCGTCAAGCATTTCGTTGGCGTCCAGCATTCACGAAAGCTTTGACAGCTTCCGCTACGATTTAAATCGGCCCGCCTTAAGATCGACGCCTTAAAAAATGGTATTGTTGAGTATTAAGGCTTGCGCAGCGCGTCCTTTCGCTCCTCCGGGGGTGCGCCTCTTCGCGGCGACCCCCGGCTACTATCGGAAATCCCTATCGGGATAAAACCAATATCTGAAATCCCTATCGGGATTAAGCCCATCGGAATAAAGGCAATCCTCATCGGGATAGAAGCAATCCTCATCGAGTTAGAAAAGGATTAGTTATTGAATGCAATGGATTCGCAAAACGAAAAAAGCCAAGCATTCGACTACCCGATCAAACGGGTGTCGCTATGCCTGGCTTTCTTAAGCGTCGAACGAACGCTACATCCAGTGGCTTCGTTTTCCACACATAGATGTACCGATGATTAATCCAGCAACGACTCCAATGCCCATCGCCAGCAGCAAGGACTCGCCCGGCCTATGCTGAACCGTTTCGGTCGCGGCCTTCATTCCATCACGCGAAAGGTCTCGCGCATAGTCGTATCCTTCTCGAAGGGTCTCGGTGGCCTTAGTTGCCATATCGCTAGCGGCTTCTGACACTCTGCAGACAGTAGACGCTGTTGAGTCAGATACAGATCGAAGAAACTCTTCAATTTCTTCTTTCGCCTTGCCCGTTTTTTTCTGGATCACCCCTGCTAGCTGTTGGATATTACCATTAACACCTGCGAGGTCATCACCTGTAACTTGGGCATACTTAGATCGCACCGCACCGGACAATTGATTCCATGTGCCTTGTATTTCTTCCTTGGTCGCCATATTTTGAATCCTTTTGAAACTGATTTGTGTTTTTAACCTGTTTGTACCACTGAATTGATCCGTATCTCGTTTCGGATGAATCGCGAGCACCTCCGTTCACTCGCGATCTCAAACGCTACATTAGCTTCGAGTCGCTTCCGATGTTTCTCGTGACGTCGAAATATCTTCAGCCGTTGCTGTCTCGAAAATCTTCTTTACCTTATCGATTTGCTGTGATGTTTCAGCATGCACCGATATCAGACAATGGCCCCCTTGGATCTTGCCTTCGTATTTCTTAGCTTCATACTCTGGAATGCCCAGACCAATAAGAGCCCCCGTCAATCCTCCGAGGGAACCTCCGACTGCAGCGCCCGTTAAAGCAGCCATGATCGGACCAGCGGCAATGAGTGGTCCTACTCCGGGAATAGCCAATGCGCCAATTCCTGCGAGCCAACCTAAGCCGCCCCCGAGTAGTGCACCTGTCCCGGCACCCGCGGCAGCGCCTTCCGGTGCTTTAGTCTCATTGTCAACTGCGAACTCACGCGTTCCCTCTTTATCTGGCGCGAGCACCGAAATGTCGTCGGCTTGAAAACCCGCGGCTTTCAATCGATCAACAATTGCCGCGGCTTGGGTAGTTGTCTTCACTGTACAAAATACGGCTCTCGCCATGATAAGACTCCTTTGGCTTTAAGCCAAAATTAAGGGTTTTTTTCAACTTCTAACTGACTATCAACAGTCTTCACGCCTGCAACGTTGCGAGCGATTTCCTCTATTCGATCTTTCTCCTCCTGAGTCTTTACGGGACCACGGAGAGTCACGACGCCATCCTGCGTGATGATCTTCACATTCTGCGCATTTACCGACATTTTCGTATCGACGACGCTTTTTCGAATACCAGCTGTGATGCCGATGTCGGTCTTGTTTTCGTTTTGATCAAATGGTGTTTTCGAGTTCGCATCGCGATCCCGTTTGTTCACAGCGGAATTGTCGCGATCAACAACCTTCGTTGCCCCTTCGTTCATCTTTGGGGCATTAATATTTCGGCTTGTTTCCTCGCATCCGGCAAACAAAAGGCTTGCTATCAGCGCAAATCGGAGACGTTTCATTTTCATTTTCCTTTTAGTGGGGTAATCGATTGGGTTGAAAATACGTGAAGCAAAGGGCGTGCCAGAATCAATCGACGCCCGAGTTCATTAGCGTCAAATTGCAATAGTGTTCTGTTTTCAACGTGACAGTTATGTTTCCAAATTCGATAGGTATCGTAACGCGAATAATTTGGTGCTAAATATTTCACGATGCTAGATACGCGGTCAGAAAGCTTCAAGAACGAGCAAAGTCGATGTACTTTGCCATCGTCGGCACTCGTACCCGAATCGCTTCAGTTAAGCGGTGGTGAAGTAGATGGCGCAGTGGGTTGCTGTCGTTGCGAAGGTAGCATTGTCTGAGGCGCTGAGCAGTTGAGGACAACTGCTCTACAATGGCGAATCTATTCCGACCGGATTGCAACCGTCGATAAGATTTTTTGCAATTGCTCAAGGCGGGCTGGTTTGACCAAGTGGTGATCGAATCCAGCTTGCAACGCTGTCTGCCGATCCGCTTCTTGGCCGTAGCCTGTCAAGGCTATTAGGACAACATACTTTAGCGTTGGTTCCAGACGAATCCGCCTCGCCACTTCATAACCGTTTAGAACCGGTAGGCCGATATCTAGCAACACCACGTCAGGCTTGTATTCGAGAGCAGCTTCCACAGCCTCCATACCATCATGGGCCGTATGGACATCATGTCCCGACGCACGCAAAAGCATTGAGAAGCTCAAGACTGTGTCCACGTTGTCATCGACCACAAGCACCCGAAGCGATCGTGCCGGCAGTTGATTCGATTCGACCGTAGCTTGCTTTGTAGGCAGACCGTCCGTGAGCAAGACCGGCAATCGCACAATGAACTCGCTGCCTTGGCCCAACGCGCTTTCAGCCATCACTGTTCCACCATGCAGGTTCGTAAGACGCTGTACTAAAGCCAATCCGATTCCAAGCCCGCCTTGCGACCTGTCCAACGATCGTTCCGCTTGTGTGAACAAATCAAAAATGCGAGGGAGAAGTTCTTTCGAAATGCCAACCCCGTTATCGCGCACTCGTAAAACGCACAGTTCACCCTCTTGTTGAACAGTCACCCAGATACGCCCGCCATCGCCTGTGTACTTTGCTGCATTCGTCAGAAGATTCACGAGCACTTGTTCCAACCGTGAAACGTCGGCGTTCAACCAAATGGGTTCCGGTGGTATAGACACGGACAATTGATGTCGTCGTTCCTCGATCAGTGGTCGAGCGGTCTCTACTGCACCTTCCACAATGCGGCTCACTACGACCCTCTCACGGCGCAGCTGTACTCGTCCCGTGGTAATGCGAGATACCTCGAGCAGGTCGTCTACCAATCGCTGCATGTGTTTCATTTGACGTTCGATAATATTGCGTGCTTGCTGTTGTATTAGATTCTCGCTTCCCTTCTGAAGACTCAACAATCCTACAGCGTTCGCAATTGGCGCCAGGGGACTTCGCAACTCATGGCTGAGCATTGCCAAGAATTCATCTTTGCGACGGTGCAAATCGGACAACTCGGCTGCCTGTTTCTGAGTTTGTCTCTCCAATCCTTTTCGAACGCCGATATCCCGGATGTTGCACTGCGCCACGCGTCGGTGATCCCACTCGTAAACATTGCTAACAAACTCGACCTCGACCTGTTGTTCGTAGGCTGATTTAAGCGGAAGGTGATCGTATCGAACAAAGCCCTTCTGTTGCAATTCCTTAAAGGTAGCCTCGTTAGCGGCTTGGTCGCGAAATAGTCCAATCTCCCACAACTCCTTGCCTAGGAATTCCTCCACGGGAAAACCTGATAATTCCGTCATAAACGGATTGGCCTCCAGGATTTTTCCGGTTTCGGCGTCGAGGATTAGGACACCGTCTTTGGCCGTCTCAAAGAGCCGGCGGTACAACGTCTCGGAGGCGTTCAGTCTCTGTTCCAATTGCTTTCGATCGGTAATATCCTCGATCGCTAAAAGAATTTGTTTCGTCTTTTTCTGCGGATCGAGAACTCGCCTAGCGTCAAGCAACATGATACGGCGGCCAAGATTGTCGAAATCATGTTCGACTTGAAATGCTTCAATGCTGGTGTTGTGCGGCAAAATCTCTTCGAGCAACTCGCGAAGCTTGGGAATATCCCACTGATGATTTCCTAAATCGTAGATGAAGGTGCCAACCGTCTCCGACGGCTCTGCGCGAAATACACGGTAAAACGAACGATTGGCACTTTCGACGCACAGGTTGGCGTTTAGTACCAGCAGCGGAACTCGCACCGTCTCAACCGTGTTCTCGGCGTAATCGCGAGCGGCCGCTGCGGCTTGTTCGCTTTGCTTCAGTTCGTTGATCTCAATCATCAGCATCACCGCGCCGTCCACTCTCTTATCGAGCGTAATGTAGGGGCGTGCACGAATGGAATACCATCGACCTGCTGAGTCGAGGACTTCGGATTCCAGCTCTGAAGCTGTGTTGATGACTTCGACACAAATCGATTCCAGATTGAGTGGCGTTTTTGCATTATCCGATTGAACCAAATCGTGCACGATGTGGCTTATCGGCCGCCCAATGTCGGTTGCAATCAGATCGAATTGCTTCTCCGCTTGCGGGCTAAAGCGACGGATAGTCAGATCGCGTCCCAGCAACAATACGACAATTTTAGCTGAATTCTGGAAATTGACCAAATCGTTGTTGAGGACATTGAGTTCGAAATTCCGATGGGACAATTCGTCGTTGACCGTCGTCAATTCTTCATTGGCGGACTCCAGCTCTTCCTTAGATGTTTCCAGTTCTTCGTTGATGCTCTGCAGCTCCTCATTGGCTGATTGAACCTCGTCGCTGGCTGCCTGAAGTTCTTCAGTCGTCGAATCGTACTGTTCCTGCAATATGCGAATATATTGGCGGGAATCGGAGAGTTCAGATTCCAACTCATGGATGAGACTTGTTTCTTCCTTCGCGCTGTATGAATGCTTGGCCGGTTTTTCTCGAGGAAGTACTTGATCGACGCTTTTGGGATCTTCAAAGAGTACCAAGTAACATGCGTCGGACAAGTTCTCGAGTGGGATGACCTCCAAGTTGACGGCGCGAGTCTCACCGTTATGGTTCATTCGGACACTTTCCCTGCGTGTTGTTTTGTTTTCCTTTTTTGATTCTTCGATAGCCGCGCGAAGCGGCAGCATCAGCCCCTGTTTCGCCATCTTCAAGATATCAAAGCTCGCTTTACCTACGGGCGGATCTAGAAATTCGCCAGTCGAACCTCGGAATTGAATAACCTGTAGGTCTCCATTGACCAGAACTCCTGGTGGCGAGAATTGATGGATGAGGATTCTGTCTGCCTCGCGTTGTGCCCTCAATTCGAAACTAACACTCTCAGCGAGGTGGGGCGGTCCCGCCGAGGGAGCAGATTCGCGACGTCCGCGGTTAGGCGACTGAAATCGGTTACTGCTGGCGGGCATATGAAACGAAGGAGTGGGTGCAGCTTTCTTCGTATAGATCTTGAATCTCTTGTCAATCGGTTCAAATAGTTCCGAAAAACTACCGATCGACTCCGACGCTCCAAGGAGCAAAAACCCATTGGGCTTAAGCGCATAATGAAACGTTGGTATGGCTTTGTTTTGCAGACTCGGCCCGAGATAAATCAGTAGGTTACGGCAACTTATCAAGTCCATTCTTGAGAAGGGTGGGTCGACAAAAAGACTTTGTTTTGCAAAGACAACTTTTTCCCTCAGTATCTTGCTAACGCGATAGCCTCCTTGCTCCTCAACGAAGAACCGACTCAGACGTTCTGGGCTGATCTCGTCGGAAAGGGCTTTAGGGTAAAGCCCGACACGAGCCTTTTCCAGTGACTCTTCACTGAGGTCGGTAGCGAACACTTGAAGATTGCGTCCGCGTGGCAATTTTTCCGAATTCTCCACGAATGCGATGGCGATGGAATAGGCCTCTTGTCCGCTGGAGCAACCTGGGATCCAAACGCGAACAGGATCGTCACCTGGTTGCTGTAGGAGTTTTGGCAATACCTCACTTTGGAGGGCGTCGAATACCTCTGCATTGCGAAAAAAGCATGTTACGTTGATAAGCACGTCAGCGTAAAGCGCATCAAGTTCCTGTGCATTGCCACGAAGTAATGTTGCGTAACTGTCCAGCGAATCCCTTTTGCAGATTGCAATGCGTCGAGCGATCCGCCGCCGAATGGTACTGGACTTGTAGAGCGAGAAGTCCATACCGGTATGATTGTGCAAAAGCAGTAATATCGTTGCGTAACCATCCGAGCCCCTGGCTCCTTCTAAATTCGCATCCTGACTATTACGCAATTCGCTTTCGTCTGATTGAATCGACATATCGTTGACTTGGTGCGCACTCGCTCGTTCGAGGTCCACCTGCGTTCGGGTGGAGAGTTCGAGTGGTTGTCCGGCAATGTAAGGATGCTTCGCGATCTTCCCAATTTCATCAGCAATGTCGCTCGGCGAGAGAACTAGGTCTACGCAACCAGCAGCCACTGCACTGCGCGGCATCGAGTCGAATTTGGCCGTGCCATCTTGCGCGAAAGTAATCCCACCGACGACCTTGATTGCTTCTAAACCCAGCGTGCCATCGGTAGCGGCCCCGGAAAGAACCACGCCAATGGACCGCTCGCGGCGGTCAGCAGCCAACGACTCGAAGAACAAATCGATGGACCGATAGGGGGTTCGCGACTTCGGTCGCGGCTGAAGTTTCAAAACGCCATTTGCAATGCTTAGCTTAGTGTCCGGCGGAATGATGTAGACGTGATTTGGCTCGACCGACTGGTCGTTCACGACGTCGCAGATGGGCATCAAAGTAGTTTTTGAGAGAATCTGCGTTAAGGCGCTCTCATGGTCCGGATCGAGATGTTGCACTAGGACGAAAGCCATTCCGGTGTCTAACGGTAACGCTTTGAGCAACTGAGTAAATGCCTCAAGCCCGCCTGCCGATGCACCAATTCCAACGATCGGGAAGAACGCCGCAGGGACCTTCTCTTCGCCTGCGAACGCATCGCTATTCGTCAGAGCTTGTGTCTCCGGTGGCGTTTGATTCCGTTCAGATTGGTTCGTCGTCATGGAAATGCCTTCAAGCGTCCACTGAGGTGTGATAATTGCTTTTCCGTTTACAACGAGCAACTCTACGGGAAAAAGAGCACAAAAAAACCGATGTGGCCATCGACCGCAAAACGGTTCATGCCACATCGGTTTACCTTCAAACGAGCCGCCTGACGTAGCCAGGTTGCTCTTCTTTTAGTCTGCCGAAAAAATGTCTCCAGTTGCAGTTTATTTGAAAACCGAGCTTAGGGACACTCGTGACATACGTCATTGCGGTTGTCAATACAAGGCTGCGGGATTCCAAATACCGCTGGCTTGTCCAGCGGATTGGTTCTGCTTTCGGGCTACTCAGAGCTAGGGCGGGAACGGGACTCCGCGATCAGTCTGCAGCTTGAGCCTATTGCTTGCCAACGGTCACTGTACGTTCAAGTTGAATGCCAAACGCGGCGATTCTGTCTCGAACTTTACCCCGCGTTATTCCAAGGATTTCAGCAGTTTTTGATTGGTTTCCACCAGCCACATCGAGTATTTTGGCGATCAGTCGACGCTCCATTTGCTCTAATGCCTCCGCGTAAAGATTCGTGGATCCCGCCGCTAGCTTTTCGTCTATGAATGTTAGAAGCTGAAAATCCTTTGTCGTATCTGGCCACACATCGTTTAAATTTGACTGAATCGGATTCTCAACGAGTATCGGTTCGAGTAGTGTCTCGTTTTGAATCTCAGGATCGATCGGAATTAGATTGTCTGTTTGCGCTTTCTCCAAGATTGGATTCGACGGTTCGCATACGAAAGACGGTAAATTGTCTGCACTAATGACGGTCCCAGTCGTATTGATCATCGATTGGCGAACAACCGATTGAAGCTGCCGAACATTGCCGGGCCAATCGTATTTTACGAGGAATTCATAAGCCGCTGGAGCTATCCCTTGAATATCCTTCTTTCCCATTTCAGATTTCGCACGCCGCAGGAAATACTCGAGTAGAAGCGGAATGTCCTCACGCCGTTCTTTCAACGGTGGAAGGTCGATGGTGAATCCGTTCAGCCGATAGAGCAAGTCTTCTCGAAATCCATTTTGCTTTACCATCTGCTCGAGTGGGCGATTCGTAGCTGCGATGATTCGCACGTTTGTAGTAACCAAATCGTTTCCCCCAACACGTTCAAACTTCTGCTCCTGAAGAAGTCGAAGCACTTTGCCTTGAATGATCGTGGACATGTCGCCAATCTCGTCCAAAAAGATCGTTCCACCGTCGCACTGTTCGAATCGCCCAATGCGGCGGCGTTCTGCGCCAGTGAACGCCCCTTTTTCGTGACCAAATAGCTCGCTCTCAAGCAGTTGATCGGGTATAGCAGCACAGTTGACAGCCACAAAAGGCTTTTCGGCTCGGTCGCTATGCTGAACCAATGCGCGAGCAACCAGTTCTTTGCCGCATCCGCTTTCACCGCGAATAAGGACCGTTACATTTTCGGCGGCGACGCGACCAATGGATTTATAGACTTCAATCATCGCCTTGGATTTTCCGACAAATCGCTCTCCGCCCGATTCCCCCTCTCCAACTGGAAAGGCAACCGGCTCATCCATCATGCGTCGCGCTTTGATTGCGCTGAGCGTCAGACTCCGAATTTGTCCGATGTCCAAGGGTTTCGATAAATAGTCGAACGCTCCAGCCCTCATGGCTTGGATAGCCGTCTCGCTCGACGTATCGCCCGTAATAAAGATAACAGGCAACTTGCGGTCAATGGCTCGAATCTTTCGAAACAATTCCAGCCCGTTATGTTGCGGTAGGAACACGTCAAGCAAAACCACACTCGGTTTTTCCGACTCAAGCAAATCCAATCCAATATCGCCGTCGGCAGCGGGTACAACGGATATGCCACAATAGCCGTTCAGTCCACTTGCAACGATATGACGAACCGAACGGTCATCATCAATGATTAATACTTTGGTCAAACCAATACTCCCAGGGCGCAGATTTTTGGCCAACCTGTTTTTAGCATAAGCTGCTGTAAAAAAAAGAGTTGATACGTGCGATGGCCTTGTTTTTCGTCTAGTATTGAATTTATTGTTTTCCATTCGCCGAAACGGAGGGCCTCCCATGGTCGGTAAACTTGCTTGTTGGTCGAAAGGCGTCACAAGTGCCTTGCGAATGAACAATCTGTGCGGAACTCGGGCTAAGGGGCCAAAGCACCGGTAGCCAAACTCTTGCCGCTCGTCTTCATGTTGCTGATCGACACAATATGGGATTGGCACGCCAATTGCCGCAGCCATGATGGTTGAGGTCACGCTGTCCGTTCTCCAAAATTCCGCATCCCGCCGAGACGATCGAAACCATGTTTCAAATAGACGAGGAACGAGCACTTCTGGCGTTGGACGGTAATCGGATACTGTTGTTGGAGCTAGCTTCCATGTTTAAAGAGGACGTTCCACAGCTCCTGAACGACCTTAAGGCTGCAGTTGCTAACGATAGTGCAGTTCATACACGATCTGCAGTCCATAGCCTAAAGGGTTTAGTTGCGACGTTTTACGCTCAACCTGCATTGGATCTTGCAAATCGACTGGAGGACTCAGCGGCAAATGGTCAACTTGAGATGTTTCACCTGGGGGAATTGCAGAAACTTGAGCAGTTAATTGAGTCGGTCATCGAAGAGTTCGTTGAGCGAGGCTGGATCTCTGAGCATTGATTTGTCGATTCGCCCGATTCTGGCGTCGATCTTGAGGCGGGCCGATTTAAATCGTAGCGGAAGCTGTCAAAGCTTTCGTGAATGCTGGACGCCAACGAAATGCTTGACGCATACCGCTACTAGACTAGGGAACGCTAGCGAAAGTGTTTCGCGGCCCAGCTTAAGATCGACGCTCGATTTCTTCATTATGCCATCTTTTGGCACAAGGGTTGCTTTCTCAAAAGGTGTTGGCGTTCGACCGACAAACACCTTAAACCCTGAAATCGGAGCAAACTATGGAACTAATACAATTTCTACCGGTCGGAGCGATTGAGTATTCGCTGATTTACATGCTCGGAGGCGGTGGCCTCATTGGAGCTTTGGTCATCTTCGTCATCGCTAAAATGTTACGGCGGTAATGTAGAAAGTTGTCTCAACTGTTCCCGCTCTGCGTTTCTGACGTCTAAAATATTGCATCGAACTAGTTTGCATGGATCTGTGAATCGGCGGATTGCAAAACCAGAATAGAGCAGTTGAGATAACTGCTCCAAGATGTTTATTGAGTCAATTGGCCCCGCTGGCGAACAACTGGAGTCGCTATGGAATGAGCGCCGTATCCAAAATTCTCCAACTCATTTTGCGTGAAATCAAGAAATTTGCAAAGATCTTACCGCTTTTGGTAGTCTGTGGCGTATGTTCAGCTCAGACATTGAACGATCCCGGCACTTCATCAAGCCAACTAGACGCACTCAAAAGAAAACGAGACCAAATCTCGTCGCAAATCGCAATCCAAGCTGACAGCGACGAAACGCGAGCCCAGATCAAAAGCCTAGACTCCATTCTGACTCAGCATCAATCCAAAACAAAAGAGTTAGCGGTCGCAAACCAACATTTGCAAGAAGCAAAACTGCAATTGGATAAATTGGATAAATTCGACCCAGACGAAAAGAAGCCTTATTCGTTTCTCAAGCTGGAATCGCTTCGCACTCTACTGGAAAAAGAGCAAGCCCAGGAAGAACTTCTCAAGACCGAATCGAAAGCTGCTAGCAAGCTAGTTGACGTCGCCAAAGAAGAACTCGCAGAAAAGGAAAAAAATTCCAGTATCGTTGGATCGCAGAAAAGTGAAAAATCTGAGAGCATCCTACGGAACGATGCTGTAGACGTAGACATAGCTAAGGCTATCCTAAGCCTACGAAAGACAGTGGAGGAACTGTTAAAGAGTCGACAATCACTCTGCGTCGTAACGCAGAATCAGATCAAGAAAAAAATTGAAGTGTACTCGAAGGGAGTCAAGTTTTCCGTCGATGATCGTGAGACAATCATCTCGCAGTTGAAAAAGGAACGCTTGTCATGGTTGTCGCAAAAACGTGAAGCAGAATCTCGAATCCAACGTTTGGTATCGTTAGAGTCAAATAGCAAGTCGAATTCAACAGCATCCCACAGCGCATCCGAATTACTTTTGACGGGCGAATCGATTGAGATCTATCAGACTTTGGAAGCATCCTTTACTCAGATAGCAGACACGATAGAGGAAGCTCAATTGCAATGGAAAGAACGTTTTGACTTGAAGAATACCGAACGCATCAAACTAGCAACCCTCAAGGAATGGAAGTCCGATCTCGACGACCTGCTGGATAGGCTTGATGCATACGTATTAGCAATCCATCGAAAGCGAGATACGTTTCGGAATTTGGCGGAACCGAGTCCCGTTTTGAACGTTGAATTGCCGGAGGAAGACCTCCTGCGTGCGAATTCGGACGCTCAAAAATTCTTGGATGTTACGAGCGCGAAAATGGTGGAACAATTGGAAGCGATCAAGTCACCTCTTGTTCGGTTTCGTAAGGAGATTCGAGATAGCATCGGCACGACAACGACTTTTTGGAATTCAAGTCCCAGTGAGTTTCTGAGGGAAATGTTGTCATACGAGGTCGCTGAAGTGGACGACAAAGGAATTCCCATTTCGAAAGCTGTTTTCCTAATACTTTTGATTGCAGTAGGCATCTATGCTTCCTTTGTTGTAAGCAAAATTGTTGGGAAGTTCTTGTTTCCGATCTTAGGGGTAAAGCCTGGCGTCGCTGTGGCTTTGCGTTCCATATTTCGATATTTGCTTTGCATCGTGTTTGGGATAGTGGCTTTTAAACTGATGGGAATTCCGTTGACGGCATTCGCATTTCTTGGAGGTGCGGCGGCCATCGCAGTTGGCTTTGGTAGCCAGGATGTTATGAACAATTTCATGAGCGGAGTGATACTGCTGACCGAACAACCGATTCGAGTTGGAGACATCATCTTGTTGAGTGAAAATCAGTGCTTGGTGACGCGTATTGGATTGCGAAGTACGACGCTTCGCAACTATCAAAACCATGAGCTAATTGTTCCAAATACTTTGCTTATCGAAAAGCTAGTCACCAACCTCACTTTGAGTGACAATTTGCTTCGGTTAGCAGTCCCGCTAGTCGTGGATCGAACAGAAGCAATTCAGGAATCGATGCAACTAATCATTCGCTCATTAAAGAAAGAAAGTCGCGTTTATCAAGCTAAGGAGCCAATCGTTTTGCTCAAGGAGGTCGATACCTACTATCTAACGTTCGAAGTGCACTTCACGATCGAGTTTAACGATCCGATGGAGAGCCTCAATGCGCAGAGCAACATTCTTGCAGTGATTGGAGCGCTCTTTCCATCGCAAAAAAGCAAGTCGACTGAGGGTAATGGAGACATGGACGACCTGGGCAAATCTACTGCTGCGCTAGGCGGTGATGCTGGGAAATTGTCTCGGACACAACTCGAAAAGGAGATTAAGAGACTTCAGGGTGTTTTAGTTACAAAGAAGTAGCATCTTCGACGCTTGTCGGTGACCAATAGGATCATCGCATGGTGAACGTTGAACGATCACGGTGGTAGCTAAGCCGCCTTGCAGCACTATCCGCTGGATCTGAAACGGCAAAAGGTACACCGTTTGCGTCCTTTCTGCTGTGGCGTTGTACGCTTGTGAATTCAAGCCTTAAAAACTCCGGAATTGCGGGTTGCATGTTTACGATTCCAGAATTTCATTGGGGACAGCGATAACTATTTTTATGCTGCAACTATTTCTATCTGTTGTTCTACAGTCGTTGGTTTTATGGGACGATCTACCCAACATTGCCATATTCGCGCCAACGCCGGGTACTAAGAACGCGTCCGAAGGCTTTCCCGTTCTACTTCGAATACCACAAACACTGATTGCAAAATCGGTAGACCGTGAATTCCAACACACAGCTCCAGTGCAACACGAAGTGCTTGGAACGAAATCGACCGGAACGGCACATTGCCGAGGGACAGTTGTCTGCTCCATCGAAGCGAGGGTGGACGGCGCGGCCTTTTCGTGTCGCATCTCCGGGACCGTTCAATCAGAGACCTGTGGAACAAATGGGCCCGCAACGATTCAATCCCACGCCTGCACATCCTACGTCGCATATAAACAGTTCTTCTTCGACGGCCATAGTTTTAATAGCGTTCCGACGACTGTGGCTTCACGAACTCAATTGACGATTACCGGTGTGGGTAGCACTCTACCGCGCTTGCGAGGACGGATCGTACGCCACGTGGCAACGCAACGTGCTCACCAGAGCCTTCCCCAAGCGGAAGCTATTACTCAAGCAATTACGGATCGCGAACTTTGCCAGCGAATCGATGCGGAGTTTGACTCGCGAATCTCCGAGATGAATCTAAAATTAGCATCAAGGTTGTCCGTCCTTAAGTATTTCCCTGCCGCTGGCAATCGAATCCATATTCATAGTTTTACTGATGGCGTTGAGATCGGATTGGGGAATGAAACGCTTAGCAGTTGGAACCACGTCGCACCGCGGACACCAATCGGTGATTCCGTTGAACTGTGGCTACAACCAAAGAAAGAATTGATCGCAGCACGGCCTATAACAGAGTTACTTTTCAGCACGGCTCCAGC
Organism: Pirellula sp.; assembly: GCA_031361585.1. Taxonomy (GTDB): domain Bacteria; phylum Planctomycetota; class Planctomycetia; order Pirellulales; family Pirellulaceae; genus JBKCUI01. Next base: position 17,357 of record JANLRK010000048.1, read on the forward strand.
ATGGTTGTCAGCCTACTTGTCACACAATCCGACTCTGTTTGAACCGCATGCCAAGAAAATGACGATCCAGCCACGCGACGGCTGGCTAGTGCTTCAGTTACACGAATGATGATTTTGAAACGAGGAAGGAAGTTTAGAATGGCAAAAAGATACTTATTGACCTGTGTTGTGGAGTGCTTCTCGTCACCAGATGACAAACCGGAATACGAGCCCTCCAAAATCGATCCGGAGATTCCAGGTCCAAGACAACCCAATCCAAATCTTCCAGATGTCGGTGATCCACCGAACATTCCTCCACCATTACAAGATCCTCCGCCAGTTGCTCCTGAGCCGACACCAGCACAACAGCCACCCATCAAACTAGTATTGGTGTAAGGTGACCGGCAAGATTTGGTTTACCGTAGCTTGGGCCTTGAACCCGAGTTTCGTACAGCACAAGGGCAATGCTGTGAAGCATTTCTGGACAGTTGGGCTTGCCCTGGGCAGTTAAAAAACTGGTATTGACTTAATGATTTGCAAATCTACTTCATTCGATAATTATTCCACGTCCAATCCGATGTGGATTGCCTTTATCCCGAAGGGGATTGCTTTTATCCCGATAGGGATTTCAGATAGTAGCCGGGGGTCGCCGCGAAGCGGCGCACCCCCGGAGGAACGAAAGGACACGCGAATGACCCTGAAGGGGTCGAAGAATCTTCGATCCCGTCAGGATCGTAACGCACTGCACGAATCTTTTTCCGGAGGTGTCGCTCCGCTCAACCACCGGCTAATTTCTGATATCCCACCGGGATAGAAGTTGCGCAACTCTTAATACTCCACAACCCCAATTTTTTAGTCCAGGCTTGCCCGGCTTGCCCCTACCGTCCTCAAGGTTTGGAGTACTAACGGCTCCCAGCGTTCTCAGCGGCCCAGCACTCACCCGCCAAAAGCGGGTGAGTGCCTGGGCCGCACGCGTGGGCCTACTAGTACACCAAACCTTGGTTGAAGGGGAGGCCAGCTCCCCACAACCCAACATCGACGCGAGCACGTCGGGCCGCTCGGATCAGACGGAAATCAAGCAACAGCGATCGGCGACGCGTGTCAAAAATCTCAAAAACTCGGTATGGCGTTTGCTTAAGCAGTTGTTGAACAGACTGCTGGCAACGGGGCTCACAAGCATCGAAAAAATGCCCAGCGGCGCAATCGAGGCGTTCACGATTGCATTTACTTGAAGCAAATTTTTAGGAGTATAGTCATGTCTAAAACAATTTCAGAAAAGATGTCTGATGTAGGGAGTTCTGTAGCGGATGCCGCGAAGAGTGTTGGAAGCAAGATTGCCCAGGGTGCGGAAACAGCCGTCGATTTCGTCAAGGAGAAGACGGGTATGGGAACGATCGAGGGGGACGATGTTGGCGTAGGTGGGATTAGGGAGCACATGAATGTCATTGCATCATGCGGTAAAAAAGTAGGTGTTGTCGATGGAGTCGAGGTGAACTCCATCAAATTGACTCGCAAGGATAGCCCCGATGATCAACATCATTTCATTCCGCTGAGCTGGATATCCCATGTCGATAGCCACGTTCATTTGAATAGAAACTCGAAAGAAGCCGCGGAAGGATGGAAATCGAATGCGGCATCCTGCGGATGTGGGACATAGACGACACTCATTTTTATCAAACACGTAGGTCCGCATCTCCGAGTCGGACGTCTCAGCGACGGGAGATTCGCTGCTACGTGGTAAGTTTCCGTCTGCCGTTCACCATGACGTTGTTGTCGCGAACGGTCGGGGCTAGCCGGGCTAGCCCGGTGCTTTCTTTATACAGTGTCTAGACGAGTGACTAGGAAATCAATATGAATGCAAAACTAGAACAAACAACGTCGATATGGATGCAGATAGGCGAAATCTCTTCACCAGCGTCGCTCAGTAAGGATGTGGTGTCAGATGTGTGCGTAGTGGGGGCGGGGATAGCGGGTATGACTACTGCCTATCTATTACTACGCGAAGGAAAATCGGTCGTCGTACTGGATGATGGACCTATAGGCGGTGGGCAGACGCAAAGAACAACCGCACATCTTTCCAACGCGATCGATGATCGCTACGTGAATATCGAGGCCTGGCACGGTTATGACGGGATGCGATTGGCTGCAGAAAGTCATACCGCGGCCATCGACCGGATCGAAGCCATCGTGAATGAAGAGAAAATCGAATGTGAATTTGAGAGGTTAGATGGTTATCTCTTGGGTACTTCGGGTGAGTCGTTCGAAATTTTGCAGCAGGAGTTACTAGCCGCAAGACGGGCCGGGCTTTCGCAAATTGAACTCATTCCACATTGTCCCTTGCCTGAATTTGATTCTGTACCCTGCTTGCGATTCCCTCGCCAAGGTCAGTTTCATCCATTGAAGTATTTGACCGGTTTGAAACAAGCTATTCAACGAATGGGAGGTCTCATTTTCACTCAAACCCGAGTAGAGAAAATTGACAGTGGACCGCCCGCAATCATTAAAACGTATTTAGGCACAACCGTAACCGCTCATTCCGTGGTGGTAGCTACCAATAGTCCCTTTAATGATTTTGTAACGATCCACACCAAGCAGGCGGCGTATATCAGCTATGTTTTGGGGTTTGAAATCCCTAAAGGATCTGTGGCGAAGGCATTGTACTGGGATACGGAAAGTCCCTATCATTACGTGCGAATTCAGGCACTTCCTGAAAGCGAATCCAGTGGAGAATTACTAATAGTTGGTGGCGAGGATCACAAGACCGGCCAGGCAAATGATGCGGATGATCGGTACCGGCGCATCGAAGAGTGGACACGAAAACGATTTCCGACTAGCGGCAGGATCCTTTACCGATGGTCGGGGCAAGTCTTAGAAACGATCGACGGACTCGCTTTCATCGGTCGGAACCCGCTTGACGGTGAAAACGTTTACATTGCCACGGGAGATTCAGGACAGGGAATGACGCATGGAACAATCGCTGGCATACTGCTTACCGATTTGATCTTAGAGCGGCACAATTCATGGTCTACTCTTTACGATCCATCGCGGAAAACGCTTCGTGCCGCCGGACGTTACTTGCAGGAGAATCTCAATGTCGCTGTTCAATACACCACCTGGATGACAGGCGGCGATGTCGATTCGACGCAATCGATTGCCCCCGGCACCGGTGCAATTGTGCGGGCTGGACTTTCGAAGGTAGCGGCTTATCGCGATGACCATGGTGTACTGCACCAATGTTCCGCGATTTGTCCGCATCTCGGTTGTATCGTGGAGTGGAACCGTAATGAAAGCACTTGGGATTGCCCATGCCACGGTTCGCGATTTGATAAACAAGGGCACCTTCTCTGTGGACCAGCCAACAGTGACCTCGAATCAATCGCCACACCATTCGAAGTCGTTAGCAGTGTGGCCGCAGAATGATATTGATTCAGAATCAACCAATGGGTCGTTGATCTAGCACCTATGAGGTTGCACATCGAGCATAGATTCGAAGAATTCAGCAAACACGCTCAGTGGCACATAACTTGCTTCTTGTGAAAAGTAGAAACACCGAAATCTTCACCGAGTCGATTTCGATAACTTACTTTCGGTTCACATATCTTTTGGAGAAATACGATGCGTAGACATTTAATCGCGGGAGCAATTGCCTGCTTCGGTTCTAGCCTGTTAGGTCAGACCTCCGGAAATCCTGCTAATCAAGCACCAGGAACACTCAATCAAATCCAGAACACGATACAAAATGGATTGCAAAAGGCGCAGGACGCGGTGGACAGAAATGTTCCGCAGAGCTCCGCATCATCCAATTCGAGTGATGGTCAAAATCGCTCTTTGTCGAATGGACAAAATCAAGGTGATGGAGGTATTGGATCCACTGGAGACGCAGGAATCCAAGGCAACACAAACTTGCAGAACCGCTTGGATCGACAACCAGGACAGTTGAATTCCAACTTGTCCACGCAGGTCCAAGGGCAATCTACGTTGGGTGGACAACAACAAAATGGTGTACTGCAGGATTCGACGATTCAGTACGGCAATGTTTACCCATCAAATGGAAACAGTGGGTTTCAGTCGCCTGCAATTCAACGTCAGGGTCAACCCATGCAATTCGGCCAACAACCAAATCAGGTTTTGAATTCAGGCTCCATGCAGAACAATGGGTCGATGCAAAACAATGGGTCGATGCAAAACAATGGCTCCATGCAAAACAATGGCTCAGCGCAAAACAACGGGTCGATGCAAAATTTGCAAACGACCGGTCGCACTTATGTGCTTCGCTTTGATGCAAACGGTCGTGAATTTATTTGCGTAGATGGAAGACCAGTCTACTTTGACAATGTAAATTCCTTATCGGCTCAAACGAACTCAGGAACACAGAATCAGTATCGGGCAGGTTACGGAAATTACGAATTGAAAAATGGTCAAATTCCTAAAGAACAATCTCGTAAAGGCTCTCAAACGAATACTGAACCACAATCGTCAGGAACGGGTCAAAGCTCGTTTAGAGATAGTACGAACTCGCGTAGTGTTGATCCCGTAAATTCAAGTAAAACGACAACGGGTCCTGAAGTCGCGTCACCCGATCGTGATCGATTGCGTTCAGACAAGCCCAACGAATCCAAAGGGCGTCAAAATGACGGCGAGTCGAATTCGGACTTTGATGCCAAATCCGATGTGACGATTCCGAGCAAAACTTCCAAAGACCTCTTTGAACCAAAATCATAATTGATTTGATTTCGTTTTTTGGATTGGTTAAATACTTGCCCTCAGTTGTTTGGTGGGGGTAAGTGGGGAAAGCGACAGCGTCAAAACTACTGTAGGATGGGACCGTTGTCCCGTCCGCTCATTCGTTTGAGACAATGGTACAAGCTTCGACTGGTATGTTTCATCCAGTCGCTCGCCTCAGAGGCGAGATTACTTAAGCGCCAAGGCATAAGTTCTCGAACATACCGAATGAACATGCATAGATGACTTGGCCTAGCTGGCGTCGATCTTAAAGCGGGACGATTTAAATCGTAGCGGAAGCTGTCAAAGCTTTCGTGAATGCTGGACGTCAAAGAAATGCTTGACGCATTCCGCTACCAGGGACCGCTAGCGAAAGTGTTTCGCGACCCAGCTTAAGATCCTCGAGTACTTCACTATCAGCGGCACATCCCTAAAACAACTATCACTCATGTCGCTTGACACGTGCATCCCTCGGGTTTGCCAGCATCAATTTCAATTGGTCGTCGCCAATACGAGTCCAACCTCTAGGCGTTTCTCAACGCGTCTAGTCGCAATTCGGATGTCGCGAATTCCAATGAAAACCAACGATGCTCGCCCTAGAGTAAGCACTTGATTGACCTGGGATAGTTGGCGTTCAAACTCGCAATCTATTCTTTCCGCGAGTCGATTCTTGGTCAATTTTTCGGCTATACCTCGAGCTTCTTCTTGGGTGGCTTCAGCTCGAGCGGAGGCTATTCGTTTAACGACAACGCCCTTTATTCCCTTAAGATGAGTATCGACATTTTTTATTGCCAACCTTGTTGCGACATTCAATTCCACTGGCCACGTGGTAAATCCAACTCCATCAAATCTCAGGATCTTGATCGCAGCAAACGAACTCGATGTGGAGGATGTGATTATAGCAGGACCATTTGTTCCTTTGTCTTCGGATTCAATCATCCCGTTCAATACACAGCGAATATCCGCATGACCTTGGGCACCTTCGATACTTGAGACCAGTCTGCCCTTGAAACGGGATACTCCGGTAATCGTTGTTCCGAGAATTTCGCACTCTACAACTTCTTCTTTGGAGACGGCCTGATCGAACTGCATACTTACAAACGTGGCGGGCAACCATATAGTTGATCTCCCAATCAAACCTTGGTCGCTTCGTTCAATTTCTACAATTTCACGGCCCGCTCCCGTTAATTGCCATAGTAGCATTGCCACTGTAATTTGCCATACGCTCATTTTTTGGAACTCCTTGTAATTACTAAGCGGCCTAGTCACTATCCAACATGCCAACTACAGTCAGCGGTAGCGATAGCGAAAAGCGTGCCGAACGGTTCCAGTGGGTTGCTTGACGCCAGTTTCCTGTTGACGTGTTGTGATCGAATACAAACGGATGGTTCCTACTCAAGTACATACAGAATGCGGCACACCGCTACCGAGTCCCTATGTTGCGGCCTGATGGAGTGCTAATACCGCAGGGAAGGCAACGGCCTGGCTTTTAAATACGCATTTCCTTGCGATTGAATGGCAAAGGAAGCGGCAAGTTTCGAGCAAACAAAAGACTTCTTCCAAGTCCACATCACTTGGAGGATGAACTGTCATATTGAATGATATGCTTCCAAGGCCATCCTTGTTCCAACTCCTCGGTAGAACAATCGTTGAAGCGAACTAGGTTGCTGCTTAACGTTTATATTGGTATGACATTTGCGTTGTGCACGCTGGTGAGAACATTTTCTTCTTTGAGAATGTACCGCGCTTCGGAAGAACGATATGACTAACACTTCAGAGCCATCCTCCAAGCGGTTCTCGATTCCGTTTTTTTTGATGCTTGCGGTAGGACTTCTTGCTTTCGTGCAGACATTCTCGTTGCTATCCCCGATCTATTTATCTTTCTTGCTGACCTTGCTTATTTCGCTCGCACTTAATCCGTTGGTCAATAAACTGAGAGCGTTAACCGGCGGTAGAAAGGGGGCTACTGCTTTGGTCGTATTTGCAATGGTCACCGTCTTTGCCCTATCGGGCTGGGCATTTTTCCATCCGTTAAGAGACTCGGTCAACAATCTGTCAGAGGTACTACCCGGATACTGGGAACGACTGCAGAAACCTCTGATAAAAATGGAACAACATGCCAAGCGTTCTGAAGTAAAATTGCAAGCAGAAGTAACGACAGAAATTGCGAACGCAACTGAAACGAACGCGGCGGACGGCGTTGTAACGCCAACCGAACTTGAACCGTCGAGTGCTCCGAAAGAGACTAACACTATTCGATCTAGTTTGGCGCAGATGCTTCGAGGCGTTGTCGGAAGCTTTACTAGAGTGGCGTTCAACGGAGTACAGGTGCTCGTGGTGTTGGTGACAGTTTTCTTTGGTGTGATTTTTATGTTGATGAATCCCCGTCCGATTCTTGCTGCGATTTTCTCTTTAGTACCTGAACGTCAACATCCCAAGGCTGTGATAATTATGCATCGCATTTGTAGGTTTGCGCCCGCATGGGGTGGATCGACGCTCGCCGGGATGCTAACGATTGGCGTGCTCGTCTTCTTCCTGATGTGGCCTTTACTTGGTTTGATGGATGCGCTGGTTTTGGGGCTCATTGCCGGGTTGCTTGAATCAGTTCCTTTTCTAGGGCCCACCATAAGTACGGTGCCAGCGATTCTATTGGCCATTGGAAAAGGGGGAATGACTCCGCTGTGGGTACTCGTCGCGTACGTGGGGGTGCAAGCATTGGAGAACAACGTAATACTCCCACTCATCATGGCCAGAGGAATGAAGGTGCATGCCGTCGCAGTTATCTTTTCCATGCTCCTTTGCGTGTCTGCATTTGGAGTACTGGGTGTTCTTGTTGCCGCACCTTTGGTGGCGATTGTTAGTATCTTTCACGACGAGCTCTATCGCAAAAAGTTCCTTCCTACTGTGAACGACGCGGACTTAGACGGACTCGCTCGGAAAGTATTGCACGAAAAAAGCCTCGCAACTGACTGACGGATCTGACGCATTTAGGAAGTTCTTGCCACCAAGTCTTGGATATTAGTCTCTGGACGGGCAAATTGCCAACTACGTGCTGTTCTGGTACGCCCTTTGCTCTGTTGTCTCGTTGGCTTGGTGAATTGGTTGCTGAGCCGTAGGATTTTCGAGTATGTTTTGAAGGAGTGAATCGATGATTCGTCGAAATGTTTTGTTGAGCGTGTTCGGATTGTTCGCCATCGCTGCAGTTGGCCTAGCACAGGCTCCAGTTGGCAAGGGCGAAAAGCACTCGGACAAGGCGTGCTGGACATGCGCTGATTCGTGTCTGGAATGTATCGATGCGTGCGCAGTAGCCATGGCCAAAGATCCATCGCGATTAGCGTGTTTACGCGCTTGCGTTGCTTGCAATCGAGAGTGCGTTACGTGTGCCCGCAATTGCGAGTCTGGCACATGCACACCCGCCATCATGGGTAAGTGCGCAGATGCTTGTCGCAAGTGTATGGCAGAGTGCGAAAAACATGCAGCACATGATGCTGCGTGCAAAGCATGTGCGGAAGCCTGCCGTGAGTGCATCAAGCACTGTGAAGGCGGGAAGAAATAAGCTTTGTCGTGAACGCCTGCGTTTACACGACATTTCGATGAATGATCAAGACAAGGCTGGCAACGATTGTCCCCTTGTCGGGATACGACTACTTATCAATCGAGCTTCAATGTGTTAGCAGACGCTACGACGACTGAACCGTCCATCAGGGAAAATACAGGCAAAGGCAAAAGTGGATCATTATCTACGCAGGTGTGGCACACTTTATCGTCCGAGGCCGCAACAGAGCGGCTTAACGCGGACTTGCGGACTGGTCTAACGCAAACGGAAGCGAAAAGCCGACTCGCAAAGAACGGGCCAAATACATTACCCCAGGCAAAACAGCGAACGACCCTCCAGATTCTTCTATCGCAATTTAAAAGTTTAATCGTCTTATTGCTTGTCATAGCGACTGCAATTGCATTTGCAATGGGAGATCAAGTAGAGGCGATTGCGATTTTGGTTGTGATCATACTTAACGCAGCGATTGGATTCTTCACTGAATGGAAAGCGGCGCACGCGCTTTCTGCCCTGCAAAGGCAATCCGTTCGCGTTGCACACGTTATTCGAGACGGCAGGGAGACTGAAGTCCCTGCTGCCGATTTGGTTCAAGGTGATTTGGTTGTTCTGGTAGCGGGGGCGCGCGTTCCGGCAGACGGCCGTATCATAGAATGTGTACAAATGCAGATCGAGGAATCTGCATTAACGGGTGAGTCGAATGCCGTAAGCAAAAATGACGATCTCATTGACAATGAAAACGCCGTGGTCGGAGATCGCTTCAACATGGCCTTTTTGGGAACAACGGTCACCGACGGGCGTGGACGGCTGCTAGTCGTGGCGACTGGCTCAGAAACCGAGGTCGGCAAAATTGGTGTATTGATTGACGAGGCAACGACGCGCGCTACGCCACTTGAGCAAAAACTGTCCCAACTTGGCCGATTGCTAATCGTTGTTACGTTAGTGCTATGCGCCATAATCGTCTTGACAGGATGGCTGCGCGGGGTCAGCGACCTATGGCATATGCTGGAGATTGGTCTTTCGCTTGCGATCGCCGCGGTCCCCGAGGGGTTGCCTGCCGTAGCCACGATGACACTGGCTCTGGGTATGCAGCGCATGGCCACCATGCGTGCGCTCGTACGCCGGCTTCCGGCGGTTGAAACACTTGGCTCGACAACGGTCATCTGCACTGACAAGACTGGCACGTTGACCAAGAATGAAATGACTGTCCGCGTCATAATGCTAGCGCACGCTCGTATCGACGTGACCGGAAGTGGTTACTCCGTTGATGGAACGTTTCACGAAGGGGAGAAACCAATAGATGTTAACACCGATGAGCACCTCACACTGGCCCTGCGCATCGGCATGCTTTGCAACGATGCCAAAGTGGAGCGCAGCAATGGCAACGAAACCGTACTAGGCGATCCGACCGAAGCGGCTATGATTGTTGTGGCCGAGAAAGCCAAAATCAGCCTTGCCGATTTAACGACTCAGTATCCTCGTATCAGCGAAGTGCCCTTTGATAGTGTCAGCAAGTGCATGTCTACCGTACACACCACTCCGGACGGGAAAAAAGTGGTATACGTCAAGGGAGCTCCAGGACGGATGATCGAAGCGAGCAACCGTCAGATGCTCGGTTCTGGAGTACAAGCGCTAACCGAAGAAGGACGCCAGAAATGGAAAGATGCAAACGAAGAGCTTGCAGGCGCAGCGCTGCGAGTGCTTGCATTGGCTTATCGCGAACTTCAAGAAGGCTACGATGAAGCAGGATTGTCTCGAGACTTAACCTTCGTAGGCTTGGTGGGTATGAGCGATCCGCTTCGCGAAGAAGCAAAATCGGCGATAGAAACTTGCCGTGAAGCTGGAATTCGGACCGTGATGATTACCGGCGATCAGCAAGCGACTGCAGCCGAGATTGCAACCCAATTGGGTATCGATATCGACCATGAAGGGCAACGTTTGCGCACTGTTCATGGTGGCGAATTGGAAGGCCTAGACGACGAGGGATGGAAGAAAGCAGTTGCCGATGCAGCGGTATTCGCTCGAGTTTCACCGGAGCACAAGTTGAAGATCGTCGAGGCGCTGCAGCGACAAGGACACATCGTGGCCATGACCGGCGATGGAGTGAACGATGCGCCTGCATTAAAGAAGGCCGATATCGGAATTGCTATGGGTATTAAGGGAACTGAGGTTGCCAAAGAAAATGCCGATATGGTGATCACGGACGATAATTTCGCAAGCATCGTCGGTGCGGTCGAGCAAGGCCGAATTATCTACGGAAATATTCTCCGCTTCATTCACTATCTGCTCTCTTGTAACTTCTCGGAAATACTAACTGTTTTTATTGCACTCATGATAGGCTGGCCGCTGCCTTTGGTTGCTCTGCAAATCTTGTGGCTGAACTTAGTCACCGATATTTTCCCTGCATTTGCACTGGCTTTGGAACCATCGGCACCAGGCGTCATGAAGCGTCCGCCCCGAGACCCGAAGGAATCGTTGCTTCCGCTGCGTTTCATTGGCCTGATTGTTTGGCAAGGATTGCTGCTAACATCGGTTACGCTATTCGCCTTTGGAATTGGAATGCAGTGGCATGGTGATGAAGGCGATGGCCTTCGTCGCGCAACGACCATGGCATTCATGACGTTGGCCCTTTCTCAGATTTTCCATGTTTTCAATGCTCGTTCGCAGACTCGTTCGGCATTTACCGACCGCCTTTTTACCAATGGTTGGTTGTGGGGAGCAGTTGGCATTTGTTTAACGCTTCAGGCTGCGGCAGTCTACGTACCGCTCTTGCAGAAGGTACTTCATACCGTCCCACCGACAACTTCGGAATGGGGAGTCATCGCAGGCTGTAGTCTGCTACCGGTCGTTGTGGTCGAGTTGGTAAAGTTGATTCAACGAATTGTGGCCAAGAATAGAGGAACCTCCCGTGTCTGAAATGATGAAAGCTTTCGTGATGCACGCCGTCGGCCAAGGACCAGTCGGAATGATGGCGACCGTCGGCGCTCGCTTGCGTGGGGCGGGACTGGTCATCGGGGTCGAGTCGATGCCCAACCGCATCGCGCTGGCAGAAAAATATGGCTGCGACGTGATCGTGGACTTCACGAAAGAAGATCCCATCGAGGCGATCCTGAAGGCCACGGGCGGCAAGGGCGTGGATTCAGCGATCGAGGCATTGGGTTCGTCGAAAACATTCGCCGCCTGCATGAGCCGACTGCTCCGCCTGATCGAATCTAATCGCGTTGATCCGCTTGCGTTGACCACTCACCGTTTTGCATTCAAGGACATCGAGAAGGCGTTCAAGATGATGCAAACCAAAGAGGACGGGATGATCAAACCGCTGATCTCGTTTGGTTGACAATTCGAAATGAACGTAGCATGTCAGAGTGTACCTAACAATTCGAAAAGAAAAGGATCTATCAATGAACATTGCAGTCATCAAACCGCAGGAGCTTGCCCAACTCAACACGAGAGGTCGGAAGATCGACCTCATCGACGTGCGGTCGCCCGTCGAATTTCGGGAGGTACACGTCGAATTCGCTCGGAACTTCCCGTTGGATCAACTCGATCCAGCGGCCATGATGCAGGCTCACAACGGTTCAGGCAACGAACCGCTGTATCTCATCTGCCGATCGGGAAGCCGCGGCCAGCAGGCGTGCGAGAAATTTTTCAAGGCAGGTTTCTTGAACGTCGTCAACATCGAAGGGGGCACGTTGGCGTGCGTTGAAGCTGGTCTGCCGGTCGTCCGTGGCAAGAAGTCTATTTCTTTGGAACGGCAAGTCCGCATCGCAGCCGGTTCGCTGGTATTGTTGGGGGCAGGATTAGGTGCATTCGTGAATCCGGCATTCATTGGCTTGTCGGCGTTCGTGGGTGCCGGGTTGATGTTCTCCGGGATTACCGACACTTGCGGCATGGGAATGCTGCTGGCTCGGATGCCGTGGAATCAGTGCCGTGAAACCGAGCCGACGAGCTGTACCCGTTGAAGGTTTCCAGCGAACCGTGAGGAGACTCGATCATGAATCTGTTGATTGTTGGTGGTGTGGCTGGTGGAGCTTCCGCAGCCGCTCGTGCGCGTCGCCTTTCCGAAGAAGCACACATTGTTCTGTTTGAGCGTGGTCCTGATGTGTCGTTCGCCAACTGTGGGCTGCCGTATTACGTCGGCGGGCAAATTGCCGAACGAGAAAAACTGCTCGTCGCTAAACCCGCGCTGTTGCGGTCCCGTTTTAACCTCGATGTGCGGACTCAGTCGTCGGTCGAAGCTATCGACCGAACTAAGAAAACGGTTCGTGTTTGTGACCTCGCTTCGGGACGCGAGTACGACGAGCCCTACGACAAGCTGATCATTGCTACCGGAGCGGCACCATTTCGCCCGGCGATTCCCGGCGTCGACTTGCCCGGCGTGTTCACGTTGCGGAACTTGCAGGACACCGACGCGATCAAGGAGCACGTGGACCGGGGCGCGAAGCAGGCCGTGCTCTTGGGAGGCGGGTTCATCAGTCTGGAACTCGCGGAGAATTTCGTCCGACGTGGCATCTCTACGACGGTGGTCGAGCAGAACGAGCAGATTCTGCCCCCCTTCGACAAGGAGATGACCACGCCCATCGTCCAAGAGTTGGCGGACAAAGGGGTCACGCTGCTGCTCGGCCAATCGGCCGAAGCGTTGGAGCAGACCGCTGACGGATTGATCGTCTGCTTGAATTCCGGTCAACGGCTGTCTGCCCAACTAGTCGTGTTCGGTGTGGGAGTGCGCCCGGAAAACAAACTGGCGGTCGATGCGGGCCTGGAGATCGGGCCGCGTGGCGGCATCCGGACCAATGAGTTTCTTCAAACCAACGATCCAGACATCTATGCCGTCGGTGATGTCGTCGAGGTAAGGGACGTTGTTTCTGGCGAA
>JANLRK010000091.1:0-4091 GCA_031361585.1 Pirellula sp.
GAAAGGGAAGTGAAAGAAACATCAACCCTTGAGGATGAACTGGCAGCAGAAATCTGCTAGACTCTAGGCTGGAGATTGGCGAGAAGACTCGCTCGACACTGCGTCGCTCCAGCCCCGCCGCATAGCGGCTTACTTGAACAAACCATTGGACACGAAGCCCTCGATCAGCCGCTTTGATTTGCGTTGAGTCAACTGCTCGGGCTCGGTCAATGGTGCCGTTCGTCGACACCTATAAAGCGGAGTTACGCCATGCCACTATTCAGACGCGGAGTGACGCTCGTTGAGCTGGTTGTCGTGGTTGGCATTATTGGAATCCTAGTGGCATTGCTGCTTCCTGCGGTTCAATACGCGCGCGAAGCCGCGCGTGTCATCAAATGTCAAAACAACCTGCGACAGACCTCACTTGCGATCCACTCGTTCCATGGTTCAAACCGCCGGATCCCGTCTTTATACAACGGGACATTCATTCGCCATCCACAAACTCAATGGGATGAGTATCACTTCCATTCATGGCGAGCAGCAATTCTCCCGCAGCTAGAGCAATCTGCAATCTACGATCGGTTTGATTTGTCTGTTGCGGCGACCGATCCGTCGAATCAGGCCAATGTGAATGTTGAACTGCCAGTGTTCCTCTGCCCATCAACGAACAATTATACGCATAACGTACCCGACATCACGCAACGCAATCCAATCGTGAAAGTAGGCACGGCTGCAAGAAGCGACTATGAGGCGATTGGCGGTGTACTTCACGATCCGGCGACGGGTGGTTATGGAAACCTCGCATACGACTACATCGAGCTTGGGGTTTGGGGAAAACCACGTTACAAAAATGACGATGGATCGTTCGATGGTGTCTACCGAACGCGATTTGGCGATGTCACGGACGGCCTGTCAAACACAATCATTGTAGGCGAAATATCAGGTCGCCCCGATATTTACATGCGGGGCACGCCAGACCAGCCTTACGTCGGGCCGGACGGTCCTGTTGGTCAACCTGCCTGGGCAATCAGCGGTATATTTTGGGCTATCGCACTAAGCGAACGCCATGGAGTGAACGAAACGAACCAGCAAGGACTCTACAGCTTCCACGGCGCTGGCGCAAACGTTGCGCTCGCTGACGGCTCCGTTCGGATGTTGCCCCGATCGATCGATCGTACCGTGCTCCAAGGGCTGGCTACAAAGTCGGGTGGAGAAGCCGTTTCAATCAACGACTAATGCGACGAACAAAAAAATGCACCCGAGTTGCGGTTCGGGCGTTTCCCCAATTCAACCTCTCCTTGCCGAAACCGGCTGAATTTGGGCGTTCGTCGATTCAACGAGGCTTCTTACTAGCAGGGGAGATCGACAAGGTTAGGTTAGTATAGTCGATTCTCAGCTCCTTCGCCAATAAAAGACCGACGCCAAGTAGAGGCATCTCTCCATCATTGGCAATGACCTCGAGACTTCGTGATTTGCCGAACCACTCAATCTCGCAATGATAGGTTGCCAATAGAACTTGTGTGCCATCTGCAAGTACACCATCCACGGTACCCGTTTGATGCAAAACAAGCTTTTCGACTATTGAACGAGGAATAACTAGATCGCCCGTAAAGCCAGTATCTACCCACACGTCAATTGAGTGCGGACCGTCATGACCGTTGGCTGCAAGCGTTACTTCAACGATCGCTCGGCCTGAATCATCGACTCTCCCCCTCATTGAATCTGCATCCCGAAATGGACTGCTGCGGTGTGCCCCAAACGGAAAGTATGAACAAGTCTGTCGGGATATTTCTGCCTTGCTTTCTTTATCGCGTCCGAAAGAGTATCTCCAATAAAGTAGTCTTCTGACACGGGTTCGATCGAAATGAAAGCATGCCTATGATCCGCCAACAAAGTCGGCTCCAGTTTCTCGAAAATAGGTCGGGCATCTCTTGCCACTGTTTGTAGATCTGCAGACATCTTTAGATTCCTTGGGAATTTACTTCTTGACTGACTACAAATTCTACCACAAAATCGACGAACATATAAAGGATTAGATTCTGCGTGTTGTTCTAGGGACGCGCGTGGGCTGGCTAGGTCGATTGCCATTCTTTGATCAGAAGCTGAAGGGGGCCAGCCAGAATCTAACCCCATGTTCAAGAAGCCCAAGCGGCAGTTCATGGCATCACTAGGGATGCTTCTTACGCGACAGCAACCCTGCGTCGGACGCCTTTCTGCTTTCAGACTGGCTTTTATTCAGTTGCTGTTCCACGTTGGCACTTGGTTTGCTAAAGGGCTTTGCTTCGCTCGACTTGTTTATGTCGACGTCGAACTCCACTAACCGACGTGGTGCACTCGGCACGAAGCCAAGACATGTCAACTCGCCTCCTCATTCAGGGCATGTCAACGTCGGCTTCTCCACTAGCCGTTTGGCTGCCACCGTTAAGACGTACACCAAGTTCAATGTCACCGTCACTAACATCGACAGCCATTCCCAGTTCGTCTTAGCTCGCGGATGTGCGAAGCCAGAGTGTCGGACCTTCTGAAAACCACTCGGAAGCACATGCTACAAGAACCGACGAATGAACTCCTCGGCACTTACCGTCATCGGCTTGTACGAACTCGTACCGCTCGGGCGATACGTGAACGTCACAACTCCGGTGCCGTCTGCACCTGGTTCCACCTTGACGATTCGGCTGTTGCTGATTGCAACTCGGAATACATATGGAGCCAGGTACCGAAGTGCCAAACGGCAATCGCCGACGGCTTTGCAATTGACATTCCATGCTTTTTCCCAGACTTCCGTTGCGATATCTGCCAATAGTCCAACGCGATCCATGATCGCGTTGTACTTGGCTCGGAAGAGAACCGATGCGGCCAGCACTGGAATCAAGAAATCTACGCGACAGCTAAGCCAACTCGTGCCGTCGAGCCCTATCGCTCCGCCTGGCACTCTGAAGTGCAAGTGCGGGTGATAGTTCAAATCCCGGCCCCAAGTATGAAGCACTCCGGTCGCGCCGATGTTAGCCGATCCGATATAGGACTCAAATCACGATGCAATGAATCGATGGTACATCCACTATTCAGATATCTGCGATTTTGTTGCAGATCGCCGTCAGGATTCGTACAATTATCCTGTCAGTGATCGTATTGCTGACAACCGAAGCGGCTAATGAGGGTTCATGGTTGAGCTAGCTTCGAGCCATTCAAAACCGAACAATGGGATGCAGCTAAGCCCTCGATCGATCGACCTTTTTTGTATCACTGTTACTTGCTCGGGCTAGCTGATCCCAAACGTTCGTTGCGGTAGAATAAGTAAATGGATACCGTATACATTGAAACGTCGATTGTCAGCCATGCAACTGCTTGGCCGAGCAAGAGTCCTGCAATCGCGGCTCTACAGGAGCAAGCAAGGCTTTGGTTGGAAACGGAAGCTTCCAAGTTTCGACTGGTCACCTCTCAGTTTGTAATTGACGAAGCTTCTCGCGGTGATCCAGACGCAGCCCGGCGTAGGCTGGCAGCCCTCGAAAATGTCGGGCTTCTTTTGCCTGATCCGGAGGTGGAGTTTATAGCAGACAAAATCGTATCAGGCTGCTTGATGCCGCCCAAAGCGAGATTGGATGCTTTGCATGTTGCTTCGGCAGTGCTTGCAGGAGTAGAATACCTGTTGACACAAAATTGCCGCCACATCGCGAACGCAACTGAACTTCCTCGGCTCTATCGCTTGCTGGACGATCTGAAAATGCCTCGGATTTTGGTCTGCACGCCAATTCAGTTTTTAGGAAACCCAGATGATGACATCTAATCCAATTTTGGACGAGATTCACGCTACACGCGAGAAGCTTTTGGCAGAACACGGTGGAGATTTGCATGCTTACGTTGAGGCGGCCCGGAAGCGTGCACTTGCGTCGGGGCGTCCAATCTACCAGCCCAAGCAACGAACCAAGGATTGCACCGAAGCCGACGGTCGGCCGCAATCTGATGGAAGCCCTGTCTCGTCGGCTCGGTGAATCCCGCCGTTCGTTGCCAATACATCGTGTCAATCCCCGATTGCGACTTGTTCTGACAGCGAGTGACCTTCGCTGAGCGATTTGGTACACTTTCGCTTATGGCAAAGGAAACACCCAAACCGA
>JANLRK010000119.1:0-13312 GCA_031361585.1 Pirellula sp.
CAATTTCCCAACCTAATTACGGCGGATTTCGTGCCTTTCCAGGCATGTTGCAGGCCATTGATTTGAACTTACGTCGACTGAAATGGCAGACAAGAGGTGATTTTTCGGGCACTCCATCTATCGCCGACGACATTGTATTCGCGATAGAGGGAATGGTGATCAGGTCGTTCGATCTAAATTCCGGCAAACTCCTTTTCAACTATCAAGCCGATGGTGAACTGATTGGCCAACCCATTATCACCGACGATTCCATACTGGTTGCGACGACACGCAAAACGTTTGTGTTCGACCGAGCCACAGGTCAAATTCGCTTGACATTGCCAAAGGGTGGCACTTTGAGCCTTTCTGACCACATACTCTTCGTAACAACGCAAGAGGGTTTGTATGCATTTTCGTTCCAGAATGTAATGCGATTGCAAGCGGAGTCAGTATTGGGTGAGAGTTTTTCGACACGTCTTCAAGAAGGAAAAATCCAATTTTCAAAGCCCTTGGAAAAGGACTTGCAAGTGAATTTGGAAACTACAGATCCGTATCGTATCAAGTTACCTGCGACTGTTCTTGCTCTCCGAGGGGCAACGTCGGCAACTTTCCCTTTTGAGTTTCTTGACAATCAAACGGTAGAAACGAATCCAATGCAGTCTATCCGCGCCACAGCCCCTGGCTTTCAGCCGGATATTCTCTCGATGACTTTGGTAGACAACGAAACTAATTTTCTGCGGTTGTCGCTTCCGCTTAATATCACTGAAGGTTCCATTGGAACAGCCAGCATCTATGTCGAGTTTGCGCCTTCGTTCGATACAACAATAAATCTTGCCAGCTTGGACCCTTTCGAGTTGGAGGTGCCTCCATTTGTTACGTTGCGAGCCTTTAACAAAACCGCCAGTTTCTCAATCAAAGCGATCGATGACTTGTTCGAGGATAATCCAAAGCGCGTTAAAGTACTTGCTACCGCGAAAGGTTGGACACCGATCGAAATGAGCTTGTTGGTGATAGACAACGAGATTCCAACACTTCAGTTAATTCTTCCGGAGTTCATCCGAGAGGATGCGGTCGAAGTGCTTGGGCAAATCATGCTCCCGTATGCAAGAGAATTAGATACCGTGGTTGAACTATCGACCTCAGTGAGTGAACTGGTGATTCTGCCTGCAAGCGTTTTGATTCCCGCAGGCGAAATAACAATATCTTTTCCGTGTACCATCGTCAACGATGCGCACTTGTTGGGGCCGCGCGAAGTCCAAATTTCGGCCCGCTCTGCAGGATTTGCAACACTGACAAACCGGTTAGTCGTCCTTGACGATGAGGCAACCACGATGTCTATCGTAGCGCCCAGGGAGCTAAGTGAAGGAACTGGCATAATTCGCTCGGCGGCAAGCGTCACGTTCAGCCGTCCACTGGATCGAGACGTGGTCATACAACTTCGATCTTCCGATCCGACAATCATCGAAGTGCCGCAAAGTCTCTCGCTGCGAGCCGGCGTGCAATCCATTGCATTTGATGTAAACTTGAAAAACAATTATCGCATTGATGGAAATCGAAATATTTCGATCACTGCGACAATCCCAAGTTGGATGACTTCGACAGAATTCATTCGCGTGGTGGATGACGATCACTTAGGACTGAACGGAACTTGGCCTACACACGGGATTGGAGAATTGAGAGCCGGTTACTTTGGAGGCTATGTTGGCTCGCAACCGAACATAGTTAGTCAATGGAACAAATCGATCGAAAATCAGACTCTGAATGAGCCTGTAACTGGAGATGGTTTTGTGTTTACAACTCCAAAGTTTGGTTCTGGGATTCAATCGTTGGTTGCGACCGAGATGGGTTCGGGAAAGGAAATTTGGAAGTACTCGTTTTCGTTGGCGCAGTCCGTAACAGCTCCGACGTTTGATGATAACAAAGTGTTCGTTGTATCCAACGGCATTTCAGGAGGTTCCAAACTTTGGTCGTTTGATGCGAAGAGTGGCAAAGTAAACTGGAGCTATGTTTTTTCGTCGCAAATCGCGTCCCCTTGGAGCCCCTTAGTCAGCGAAGAGAGAATATTCATTAGCGACGATTTATCTGGAAATTTGTTCGCTTTCCATGCGGCGAATGGCGAGTTGCTGTACCTTTGTTCGCTTGGTTTGCGCGACTCATGGGCGCCTGCAGGAAAAGCAGGAATGATCTATGTATGGGCGCAAGGACGACTTACGAAAATTGCCTCTTCCAACGGCCAGTCGCAATGGGACATTGCCCTGGAGCCTAAACAAGACATCTCTACGTTTGTTACGGTTCCTGTAATATCGGACGATTTTGCATTCATGGTGGGAGCTCAAGGGCTGTATGCCGTCGACCTTGAAAATAAACGCTCAATTTGGACGGTTGAAGGAACCTTTGACGGCGTTCCTTCCATTTCGAGAGGTACCCTTTACGTCACTCAGTCCAACACGATTCATGCTTACGATGCAAGAACCGGCGCTAAGCAAAGTGTTTTTCAGGTTGAGGACAAGCGATTAGAGACCTTGTTTGTTACAGACGACTCTATCGTTGTATCCAATTTGCAAAAGACGTTCATACTCAATCGAGATACCGGGCGAATTGTGTCGACAATGCCTGTTGGGGGAAATCCCATTTTCTCGAACGCCCAGCTTTTTTTAGCCTCTGACAGATTGTACGCCTATGCAATCAATCCTTTCCTGCCGTGGACGAACTCTATCGACAACAAAGATGTTGATGGAGACAACGATGTTTCTCCCATCAATGTGCTGGCGTTGATCAATGACTTGAATTCATTAGGATCGCGTGCGTTACCCGAGCAAAGGCCACAAGATGCATATTACTTGGACGTCAATCGAGATGGGGCTATCGGTCCACTCGATGTGTTGGTCGTCATCAATTGGCTCAATTCAACCCATTCTATGGTGGAAGGAGAAGCTGCTGCGGAGACCTCAACTAAAGACTGGTTATTCGCTGATTTTGGAGAGGATCCCTATCTAGTTTGGCCGAAAGTCGAAAGTTCATGGTTGATTTTAGGCCAGCAAATACGGACTACGAATCGCTTCGGCAAACACGGTTCAAAACTGCGCCCATAATCCATATAGTGCATCAACGTGCCGTTGTCCAAAGACGGATCTCGGCACGGAGTGCCGAGCTACACTATGACACTATTTCGACTTGGCTTTTGCGCCCGCCTTGCCCGGCCAGAAGTTCATCCAGTTGTTGGACGATGCCTTGTCGTTCGACACTTTAGCGGCGGCATCTTCAGAATGAATTTCTTCAGCCCCCGCCAGCAAATCGGTTAATTGCTGCACTGCTAAGGTGATTGCCGCTTTAGGGGCTTGCTCACTCAGAGGCTGCCCGTTGTTTCTCATTTCGACCATGGTTCGATAGTCGTTTGGGATCTGGAAAAAGACTTCTCGGCCTATCGTCTCGCGAGCTTTCTTGAGGCTGATCTGCCCGCTTTCAAGTCCAACGCGATTGACTACGACTTTGACCTTGTCACGGATATTGTCCATTTGCTGGAGGCTCATCAAAAGGCGAACCATGTTTCGCAAACATGGCAAATCCAATTGAACGATCAGCACGATCTCGTTAGACAATTCCATTGCAGTTAGGTCAACTTGCGAATAGGATTTTGAGACATCAATGACGATATGTGAAAAGGAGGCTCTGAGCAGACCGCAGACTTTCCTCCAGCTATCTGGAGTGATCAGATCAAGATCTTGCAATTGCACTGGCCGGGGCAACAGGTACAGCCCCGAAGTATGCTTGGTCAAGGACTTGCGCAGCAAGTGGAAGTCCAATCGAGCTACATTTTCGGTAACGTCCACCAAGCTATAATCTGGAATCGAATCTAGAAACACGTCGGCATCTCCAAGAGCCAAATCCAAGTCGACTAAGGCGACGGAGTTCTCTGGGCGTCTAGCAAGATTGCATCCAATATTGACTGCAATGGAGGTACAACCAACGCCGCCCGTCGCGCCCGCCACCGCGATCATCCGGCAACCGCGTGAGCGGCCATCCGAGCCGCTACCGTATTTAGATTGCATGACCCGTTCGAGAGCGACGTGAAGCTCTTCGACGTCGATAGGAAAAGGCAAGAACTCCTTCGCACCAGCTCGAATTGTTTTGAGGATAAGTTGGCCGTCGGTGCTTTTCGAAACTGCGATGATCGCACAGTCGGGCGACGTGGTTCGCAATTTCTCCATCAATTGTAGGGCCTTGTCCAGGCCGCCATCGAGCGAGATGACAGCTGCGTCGGGTTTGGATTGCTCGACTACGTCTGTGAAGAACTCATAGCGTGAGCATTCTGCGTCCAACCAAACAATATCCATCCCAAGCAACAGCGACTTAAGGTTGTCGCGTGATTGATCGTTTGGATCGACTATGGCTGTTCTAAGTACATTGCTCATATAGGTTCAGTCAAACTTAGCATTGGATTCGGCCTAGGGATGTCTCGACAAATCATGTTCCGATTACCGACGGACGGGAATTGTTCGAGGGACTGCCGCACTACCTGGGACCGATGATTGAGATCCCGAATTCGCTGAATAGGTGGGCACCGCTGGTACTCGTTGTTGTCCACGAGCTGCAAGACCACCTGAGGGTGCGCCAGTCGGAGACTGAGCACTGTTGTAAAGTGTTGAATTGCCGGCGTTAGGTGGACAATTGCCCATTGGACCGTTTCCTGTTGGACCGCAACCGGGCGGGACTTCGATGTAGCCTTTGCCGTATACCTCTTGCTCGAGTGGACTGTTGCTGTTGTAGCCTGGTCCACCAGGAGGAACTTCGTGGGCATCCATCGCCCCAGCAAAGTTTGGGGTCACCATGATCAGCAATTCCACTTCGTTCTGTACTTCTCTGTTGGTTCGGAAAAGAGCTCCCAGGTAGGGAATGTCCGATAGAACTGGTAAACCAATCGATTCGGCCTCCGTTCGAATTTGTAGTAGACCTGCGAGAGCAAGTGTTTGGCCCGCTCTCAGTTCCACCGCCGTGTCGACGAATCGACTTCGGATCCCTGGAATGCTTGTACCATTGATGGTAACACTACGACCTGGGTCTATTTCGCTTATCGTTGGTCGCACTTCTAACCAAATGCGACTATCGCCCCGCACCTTTGCAACGAAGTCGAGTCGTGTACCAAACTCTCGAAACTCGATGCCAACCTGGCCCAGACCGGCAGGAACGATAATCGGGAATTCACCTCCCGAGTTGAAACTCGCAGGACGACCATCGATCGCGACAACGGTTGGGTCGGCCATCACTTTGGCAAGGTTTTTTTGCCGTAGCATTCGCAAGAGTCCAAAGAAGGCATTTCCGTTATCAACGATACCAAATTTGAGCGTCTCATTCCCGGTATTGATCAGCGACGAGGTGGTCGCTCCTGTGCCGATGAGACCGCTTGCTGATTGAGTTACGAAGTCATTGCCGAAGCCCATTGACCAATCGATACCGAGTTGCTGTAGTTTGGTACGCGAGACCTCCATCACCTGGGTCTGCAACATGATGGTATGGACACCGATTACTTCAATACGGTTGATTACCGTTGGATAATATTGTTCAGCGATGGTGACGGCCTGCTCAACATGTTCATCCGCTGTAACTTGCCCGGAGATGATGACTGCCTGTTGAATTGGGCGCACATGAAGTGTCGCAGAGGGGAACTCCTGAGCCAAGATGGCTTGAAGCTCGCGAGCGTCGCCGGTCACGACAACTTGAACGTTGTAGACTTGTTCGTCTGCGCCCAACAAGTCGATTTGTGCAACACCTGTCGCTAATGCCGAAACTAAAACTTCGTTTCGTCCAGATGCTTGTACTTGGATCGCTGCGTCATTCTGAACGGTAGCCTTCAAAATGGGTTGTGGAAACGTTAGGTACTGCGACGTGGTAACCACCATCTGCAGCGACTGCTGCGTTTTTGCGATTGCGAGTCTACCCGTTGGGATGATGTTCTCGCCGTCCCCGCAAAACGCTACGGCGGGCAGAAAGGCCATGCCAAACATCGATGCAATCGCAAATGAGGATGCGATTCGAACGACGCGATTTTTTCTCTGTCCCATTTCTGATTCACTTCCCTGTGAACTATCTTCGGACTTACTGCACCCGAGGAGCAGTAGTTTGCCAGCAATGCGTCAAGCCTTTACCATCCATGGCTAAGCTGACAATCGCTAATTCGGCTATCCGTACGACGACCGACTACACACAACTCTTTTAATCGACACAAAGGTATTGGGAATTCACTTTTCGCCAGGGTAGATTGCTTTAAATCCCCCAGACTGCCAATTTCCGCTTGCGGGATCCCACGTCAAGTTAGGTTGGACCGAGTTGGAGGGGTTTACGGGTTCCGAAGTTTGCATTGTCTGCGAGTCGGCGGTTGTTGAGGTTGAATTTGAGGTTTGGTTTCGGCTTGGTGCCTTGGAGTTAGCCGGGTAATAGGGCGCGGTTTGGCTCTGGCTTTGAATGCCTCCCGGGGGTGGGTTATCCGACGGTTCCGGATGGTCTAGATCTACTTTTTGCGGCAAAGCCTGCCCTTCGTTGAAACGATACATCGTGGACTTGGTTGTTGTAACGATCACCATTTCATGCTTTTCCGTTTTTTCGTGCGGTGCAGGGGCAGCAAGTAAAGGGGACTCCGCAACCGTCTTTTCCTTTTCAACAGGTGCCGACTCGGATTCCTTTAGCCAATCGATAAATTTTTGGCCGTCGTCAGGTTCTGCTCCAGTCGAACTAAGCTTTGTAGGAGGACGGAGCGCAAGTCGAAGCTTGGTGGCGAGATTGGATGCCGTGTCGAGCACGATGTACTGCGAATCTTTAACAAGCAGTTGGATGGTGCTCGACTTCTTTTGCTTGGTGGCTTCCGGGTCCACAACCGCTACGCCATCGATCATGACGACTTCTAAGTTTTCCATGACCTTCACGCTTTTGGCCGCTTTGACGCGAGGCCCCTTGTCGAAATAGCCATAGACATCGACGTGATCTCCCGGGCCGATGTAACCGCCTCCGCCCGTCTCATCCTTAACGGCAATATCAAAGGTTCGATATCCTTCAGGAACGGTAAAGTCGCGGCCCTTTCCCGAAAGTTTGGCTTCTATGATCGCTTCACCTGGATAAAAGCGTTGCTTGGTGAATTTGTTTTCGACCATTTTCGGGTCGGCGAGCGCACCCATGGGTACGCGATCGATTGGCCATTGCTCGAGCCGAAAACTATCGGCCGTGATTTTCGTTGCGGCAGAGATCTCTTTGGCTACGACCAAGATTGGGACCGTTTGGGTCACTCCGCGGTTCTTCTGGTCGAGAACAACTTGGCTGACCGCGACAGACGCGACAACCCCGCAACCAAGTGCAATAACGAGTAACAGAATGGACTTTGAACGCATGATTGGACGCCTCGAAAGGTATTGACTCAGCAAACCCAACGGATGCTGAATTACATTTTGGCGTCCATGCCGCAACTGAAACATAGTTCATCAAATGCACAGATGAACCATGACGACTCAAGTTTTGTTGTCGTCCTCAATCGCGTTTGAAATCCACACGATTGCAGTTTGCGTTTAGATTCCTCATTTTCAAAACAATCGAAAGAATCCTTGCAACCAGCCTTTGAGTATTGGCATTCTTGCGGTGACAAAATACCATTTGCCTTAGCAATCAACTTAAACTACGAATCTTTCTCCAAAATACGAAACGCAAATGGCCTATCATAAGTCTCAGTTTCAATTCAATTCCTCACTCGCAGTCGCCATCAAAAAGTGCCGATGGTTCGGGTTCGCATTTGCAATCGCGTGTCCGGTCTCGGTTCTTGCACTAGCAGACGATACGTCCAAGCGACCCAAGGCGGAGGTTACTCCTTTGGCTGAGAAATCGGGGGATGCCACTGCTGCCATCGGCTCGTTTAAGAAACCCGTTGGCTTTGCGTGCGAGCTTTTTGCGGCTGAGCCCATGGTCGGGAACCCAGTCGCGTTTACAATCGATCATCGGGGTCGAGTAGTTGTGTGCGAAAGCTATCGTCAAAACAAAGGGGTCACAGACAATCGTGGGCATGATGAGAGATGGCTTTCCGCAGACTTAGCTGCCGAAACCGTAGCAGACCGAATTCGCTACCATCGTGAACAACTTGGTGACAAGGCCGCTGAATACGAGACATACGATGATTTGATTCGCATTCTGATCGACACCGACGGAGACTTTCAAGCAGACAAGGCTACTGTCTTTGCGTCCGGTTTCAACGGGCTCGAGGAAGGAACGGGCTCGGGAGTATTGGTGCGTGGAGACCGCGTCTATTACACGAATATCCCAAAGCTCTGGGCGTTAGTAGACAAGGATGACGATGGAGTCGCCGACGAACGCATTGTGCTCTCGGATGGCTACGGTGTCCGCGTGGCATTCCGCGGGCACGACATGCATGGCCTCATTCTCGGGCCCGATGGACGTCTATACTTTTCCATAGGGGACCGCGGTTACCACGTTGAAACCCCGAATGGTCTTATCGCCAATCCCGAGAGTGGCGCGGTTTTCCGCTGTGAGCTAGACGGTTCAAAACTGGAGGTCGTGGCCAGTGGTCTTCGCAATCCACAGGAACTTGCATTCGATGACTTTGGGAATCTATTTACTGGCGACAACAATTCGGACTCTGGTGACAAAGCTCGCTGGGTCTACATCGTTCGCGGAGGAGATACAGGCTGGAGAATGATGTACCAGTACATTTCCGACCGAGGCCCATTCAATCGAGAAAAAATATGGTACCCATTTAACGACGATTCACCTGTCTATACCGTTCCGCCCATCGCAAACTTAGCGGACGGCCCGTCCGGACTGGCCTGCTATCCTGGGACGGGTTTTACCTCGATGGATGGAAACCCCGATGCATTTGCAAACGCCTTTTTTCTGTGCGACTTTCGGGGTCAAGCCTCCAACAGCGGCGTTAGAATGATCAAAGTGAAGCCCAAGGGTGCATTCTTTGAAGTAAAGAGCAACGATGAATTTGTATGGAATATTCTCGGGACAGACGTTGAGTTTGGGCCGGACGGTGGAATGTACGTAAGCGATTGGGTCAATGGCTGGAACGGTGAAAACAAAGGGAGAATTTATCGTTTTTCGGACGAACAAGCTCAAGCCAGCGAACTCGTAATGAACACGCGAATCCTCCTTCGCGATGGCATGAAGTCGCGAGCTGAAGTCGAATTAGGTACCTTGCTCAGCCATGCGGACCGAAGAGTCCGGCTCGAGGCACAATGGGAACTCGCAAGTCGAGGAAGCCGCAACGTTCTCATCGCGGCTACTCAACAAAGCAATGGATCGATACTAAAGCAATTGCATGGCGTATGGGGTTTAGGGCAATTGCTTCGCGCAAAGCCAAGCGACGAACTCGTGTCCAATGCTTTAGTAAAGTCACTCTCGAACTCCGACCCTATGGTGGTATCACGTGCAATCGAAGTGCTGTCGGACGGAGGATACAAAGCCGCCCTGCCACTATTCACCGAACTTCTTAAACACGAATCCGAGATTGTGAAGGCGGCGAGTTGCATGGCCATCGGTCTACTCGGTTCCGATGAAGCACTCGAAGAAATCGTCAAGGTGCTTGCCCAAAACGACAACCGCGATCCTATTCTCCGTCATGCCGGCATCATGGGTTTGGCCGGAGTTAAAGACTATACGAAACTCGGTTTGCTCAAGAATCACGCGAGTGAAGCCGTTCGGCTCGCGACCGTAGTTGCACTTCGCAAGCAAGCAAACCCGATTCTTTACGCATTCCTTACCGATAGCTCGGCAAAAGTTCAGAAAGAGGCGGTTCGAGCAATTCACGACGTACCGAAATTGCATAGTCAACTTCCAGCGCTAGCGGAACTTGCTGTTGCTTCGGATGTCGAAGACGCCGTCGTTAGCCGAGTTCTCAATGCGAGTTTCCGATTGGGGCGCGAGCAAGATGCGGCCAGGCTCGCGAATTTTGCGGCGAGATCTAGTTGCAAGGATTCATTGAGAATCGAAGCCCTTGATATGCTTGCCAATTGGGCCAAGCCGGGAAATCGGGACCGAGTTATGAATCGACACCTTCCGTTGGCAGACCGAAGCCCCGTAGTTGCAGCCAAAGTTTTGCAACAACGAATCGAAGAGCTATCTGCAACACCGCAAGCAGTTCGAGATAAGTTTTTGGAGGTTGGAGCCAAAGCAGGCTTAACTGAGGTTGGTGCGATCCTGTTGAGCACTGCTCAAGATCCGAAGGCAAACGGGAATTCTCGAAGTGCAGCCATCAAGGCATTGACCAGCCTATCACCCGAGAAGATTCAGCCGCTTATCAATGAACTGATGAAGGACACGAACTTAGACGTGCGGCTAGCGAGCATGGCGTTCCAGGTTGTAAAAGATCCCGAAGAGGCGGTAAAAAACTTGAAGCAGGCAATCGGCTCCGAGGTGATTCGTGAACGGCAATTTGCTTGGGATCAGTTGGGTAGTATGTCAACAGCCGCTGCAAAAGGATTGATTGCCAACGGAGTCAACGCCTATCTGGCCGGTACGCTTGATCGCGATTGTTGGGTCAATGTTGTTGAAGCAGCAAAGGGAAAACTGGAATCCGAATTGGAAAAGGAACTAGCGGATAAACTTGCGGACCTAGATAAGATAAAAGAATCCGACCCCAAGAGACATTTTGAAGATTGCATTGACGGGGGAAACGTCAATCAAGGGCGTTCGCTGTTTTTTACCCGTAGTAATCTTTCTTGTGTCCGCTGCCACAAAGTCGGGAGTACTGGTGGAGAAGTGGGGCCAGTCCTGAGCGCGCTTGGCTCTCAGAAGAATCGGGAGTACCTTTTGGAAGCCATCGTTTCTCCTAGCACTGTCATAGCGCAAGGCTTCGAGACCGTGGTGATCTTGGACGATGAGGGACGGACGATATCGGGGATCCTAAAATCGGAAGATGACTCGAGCTTGACCCTCATGGACGCACAGGGCGCGGTAATCACCGTCAAAAAAGACGCGATCGAAGAACGCAAAAAGGGTCTTTCGTCGATGCCAGTCGACTTGCTCAAATACTTGAACAAACGCGAATTGCGAGACTTGGTAGCTTACTTGTCGTCACTAGACGGCAGTCCAGCTGCAGTCGTGGGTCCAAACGATGAACAGGGAGGACACAAATGACAAGGCATACGACCGCACAATTGCTCAAGGCTTGATAGCACCCTGTATACTCGAGCGGCATACGTAACAGTGGCTATGCATTAGCCGCATTAGCCTAAGGCAATATTGCCGATCGAATTCTTTTTAGCGTCTCGGCGAGGTCCGTTGCAAGGGCTTCGTCGAGTTGTTGGGCTGTGGCAAGGCAGTAGCCCCAATCGAGTACGCGACCGTGGACGGCGATCAATCCGTCGATATCGCCAAGATCTTTGTCACGAGATGCTATTAACTTCATGAGGATAATGTCTTCGGGAGTTGCGACGTTCACCGTGAACCTGCCAATTTTTTGTGGGATCGCTCGCGCGACGATTTGTTTTTCAAATCCCGATTCACCGATTGCAAGATCGACATTGACGCCTGTTTCTACGTTCTCGAGCGGAAGGATATGGGAGCTGCGAATGATGAGTTCGACGTTGTCGAATGGCTGACGATAACCATCTTCGATCAACTCAGAAAGCAATTGGATGGCCGATGAAACGTCGGCATCTACGACCAAGTCGACATCTTGAGTGACTCGCAGATATCCCAAAATAGTTGTGGCTACGCCGCCGACAACCGCGAATCGTCGGTTTCGCTTTCGAAGTTTTTCGGCGATGTCAAGAATCGTTCTTTTTAATCTGGTATCCAAGGCGGAACGGTTCCAGTTTTCGGTAGCTCTCAATAAGCCGATTGCGAATTGCGAGTTTTTCTTCCCGCAACTGCTCGGTACGATAGTCGATTCCAGTATGACTTCGGAGTTCGGTTACGGCGTCGAAAATATCCGCATATTCGTCCAGCCGCTGTTCAGGTGTGAAGGCGACCATTTTTTTCTGAAGTTGCGCGCGTTTCAGGGCTCCAAAGTGCTCCCAATCGCGAAGTGGTGCAAAGTTCATGTGTGCAGCTATCCGGTCAAAGCAATAATCCAATTTGACTCTATTCTAACTTAAATTTCGCGTTCGTTGGGCGAGTACCCGACAAGGACTTGAATGGGTCAGACATGTCGCAGATCGCGTTCATCAGCCATGTACAAACGGTTTGCTTTGCGAGAAGAACCTCGTTGGGTTTTCATAGACAACCCGCTGAATCAACTCCCTCGAATGTCCCCGTTTCTTGAGTTCCATGATCAGGTCGGGGATCGCCGTTGGTTTGCTAGGGCCCCAGTCACCGGCTGAGTTTGCCAAGAGACGCTCGGGTCCATAGCGTTCGATCATGTCAGCTGCTCGCTGCGGCGTGCACTTGCTCACCGGGTAAAGCGTCATGCCTGCCCAAAATCCGTTCTCGAGTACATGTTCGATCGTATGTTCCTCCACATGGTCCACCAGCACTCGCGATCGATCGATTCTAGAGTCACCCATCAACATGTCGAGAATCATTCTCGTCCCTTGATACTTGTCGTCGAGATGCGGCGTATGTATCAAGATTTGCTGATTGTACTTCACGGCCAAATCGACATGCTCCATGAAGATCGTCGCTTCGTTTCGCGTATTCTTGTTGAGCCCGATCTCACCAATCCCCAACACGTTCTTGCATTCAAGGAATTCGGGAATCATCGCTATGACCTCCCGCGACAATGAAACGTTTTCGGCCTCTTTCGCATTGATGCACAACCAGGTGTAATGCGAGATACCATACTGAGCTGCACGTTTCGGCTCGAAGTCGGTGAGCTGCCGAAAGTAGTCGCGAAAGCTATCGACGCTCCCGCGATCGAAGCCGGCCCAAAATGCCGGTTCACTGATGGCAACGCATCCCATCCGTGCCAATGTTTCATAGTCATCGGTTGTACGTGAGACCATGTGCAAATGGGGATCGATGTAATCCATGTGACTAGCTAACTTTCTTTTCGATGGACATCTGAGATTGCCATTTGGGATCGTAATGTCGGCTCATCAGCAATTGAACGCGTTTGGCTTTCTCCACTTCGTCGTCGCACAGGATATGCATGCCTTGAACTAGAAGTTGCATGTTCTTGGAATCCTCTACGTCTCCGCTGGCCCGTTCGATACGATCGAGAGTGGCTGCCAATTCGACGATTTTGGCTCGGGCGATCATAAACTCGTCGGCAACAATTTGCTCGGCAGTTCGTTCAACGATTGTTGGATTGGTACTCATGGCTTTTCGACTCGTCAATTTTTGGTCATTCCGGAGAGAGCTAAATCGGGATATTGCCAATCTTAACCCGATACGTAGG
>JANLRK010000164.1:0-2632 GCA_031361585.1 Pirellula sp.
CGAGTCGAAGCCAGTCGCTTCTGTGCTAGCGAAACTAGTCGCTGGAAGAATAGTTCCCAAAGTTTCTGTGCGGCGGCATCATCGCCTTGTCGCAACCGATATAACCAAAATCCAGTTCCGTGAGATTCAGCCATTGAGATAACAAAACGTTAAACACCAAGAATTTCTGCCACACGCTTTGTGTAATCTAACAGATTGGTTTGCGCTATGTTGTTTTAGCCTACCGAGTGGCGGGCTCATTAAATGCCGTTTTTGTGTCGGCTCAGAAACACGATTCCACAAATAGGATTGCAGATTCACTAGAATGGAGCCAGGAATTCGACCTATCTATACCGTCGACATACCGAATTCAAATGACCGACAACCATCCAGACCATTTCATTGAATCCGTCCAGCGAGCGCACCAGGTCGATCAGATCTGCGATGCGTTTGAAGTGGAATTTCAAGCTGGTAACCGGCCCAGTATCGAAGAGTTTCTTTCACAAGTTGCTGGCGCTGCCAAACACGCGTTACTCTTGGAACTATTGAGGCTCGATATGCATTACCGGCGACTATCGGGTGAGACTATCGCCGCTAATGAATATCAAGATCGATTTCCTGGGCTACCTTTGTCACGATTGCAAGAGACTATTCAAGTCGCCGAATTCCACGGACGGTGCCCAGCTAACTCCTTAGGAGACGATCAGCAAACACTTGATTCGAACGGACGTCTCTTGATTCAACAGGGACATAAAGAAATTCTTGGCGACTTTGAAATCATTCGCGAGATTGGTCGTGGCGGCATGGGGGTTGTCTTCGAGGCCCGACAGGTTTCGCTAAGTCGCAAGGTGGCTCTCAAAGTTTTGGCCAATGGTTTGGGGCTAACTGCTCAAGCTGTGCAACGTTTTCGACGTGAAGCCGAAGCGGCCGCTCGCCTGCACCATTCGAATATCGTGGCGATCTACGCAGTCGGGGAACAAGCTGGGTCTTACTTCTATGCTATGGAGTTGATCGAGGGGCCTTCGCTCGATCACGTTATTAGTGAGGCACGTCGCGCTCACGTCGACAATGCCAATGCAAGTCAGTTTAGTAATTCGGACAAATTGAAATCGACTTCTGCGTACTCAGACGCTGAGCATGGACAAACTCAAAAAGTTATCAAGCTGACATCGTCTTCGTTAAGATCGGGTAGCCAGCGCTACGATAGCTTAGCCCGTTCGATCGCCGAAGTGGCTGATGCGCTCGATTATGCTCATAAGCAAGGGATCGTTCACCGCGACGTCAAACCAGCCAATATTTTGGTATCAGAGGACGGTCGTTTTTCGATAAACGACTTTGGACTTGCACGCGTATTGGAACAGCCAAGCATGACCACAACTGGTCAAATACTTGGAACACCATCATATATGTCACCGGAACAGATTACCGCCGGTCGGACTGCGTTGGATCACCGCACGGACATCTATTCATTGGGCGCAACTCTATATGAACTTCTGACGTTGAGTCCGCCATTTGTGGCTGAGGGACGCGACCAGCTGCTGTCGCAGATCATGCACAAGGAACCACGGTCGTTGCGCCGTATCGATAAATCGGTGCCAATCGATTTGGAAACGATATGTCTGAAAGCAATGGATAAGGACCCAGACCGGCGTTATCAAACGGCCAAGGCCATGGCAAATGATCTACGGTGCTATGTCAACCGATTTTCTATTTCAGCACGACGTGTAGGACCGGTCGGTAAAGCAATAAAGTGGGCTCGCCGTCATCCTGGATTCGCATCTGGACTGGCAATCGCAAGCATCGCGCTCTGTGTGGCTGTAATTTTTGTCAATTTGTACTTAAGCGAATGGAAATCGCGGATAGTTTTGCTACTCGAGAAGGCCACGGAGGCCGCCACAAGTGGCGATCCAAAAGTAGCGAATAAAGCTATCAAAGAGGCGGAAGACGCTCGGGCATCGGCTGCACAGATTCGCGTTCTACGTGGTCAAGTGGCATTCTTCCAAGGTGACTTCGAACTCGCACTAAGCGAGCTTGAAGAGGCGGTCGAGCGCGAACCAAAAAGCGCGGCCGCGCGTGGGTTATTGGCACTTTGTCTTATTAACATCGGGAATAAGACAAGGTACTTGCAGGAACTCGCGGAACTCGACCCACTGGAACCGCGAAGTCATCAGGATTTCCTATTTAAAGGTTATGCTTATTTTTGGACGTATCCAAAAAGAGGGCTGGATATTTTGAATCGTGCGGTTGAGCGGAAACGATCGCCATTGGGGCGGGCTATTCGAGCCGACGTGCGCATTAGTACCGCCGAGGATCGGTCTGACATAGGGGAGGCCGAGTTGGGCTTGAAAGATATTCTTGACGCAAAAGATGATCTGCCGGACAACCCCTATGTCTTGTCGATCAGTGTGATGGCGCATCTGATTGCGGCGAAACTGTATGGTAAAGCAAATCTGGATGAGCAAAGGAAGGCTGCTTTTGACGTGGCCCAGACCGACGCACAGGCTCTAGAGCAATGGGCAACGCTTCCGTATCCGGCCTATGCGCTTTGGTTCTATTATCGCGAAGAGTGCGATGAGATGCTTCAATTTGATTTCGCTAAACTGGCTACAGAAAAATCAACCGCACCGGGTACCAAAGTTCGATACGCGCTCGC
>JANLRK010000268.1:0-3454 GCA_031361585.1 Pirellula sp.
TCAAAAAAACATTTACTTGTAGCTAGGTGAAAACCACATGTCTCAAAAAAAACTGATAATTGGTTTGCCCGTTGCGTTGCTCTTGGGCGGTAGCGCGATTGCTATCGGGGTCGTTCCCGGTGTCCGCGATTGGATCGACAGCACCGTTCCATGGCTAGGAATCAACGGACCCAAATCCACCGATTCGATTCCAAAGGACGTCCTCCTTGCCTCGGAGAAAATTGCAGCTGAAAAGCTAGCCGCACAACAAATAGCCGCAGCGATTAAGCCTTCATCGCCAATGCCGTTCGAGTCCCTCGGTACGGTAGTATCAACCTCGAATGAAACAGGACCTCGGTACGATGTTCAGTTCGCGACGGCGACCGTTCCAGTACCTCAAAGTCCTTTAGGCCAAGGAAACGACTTGCCAATCAATGCGAGCAATCGGTTGGCTCAAACACCAACGATCGGTGTTGTTCCACCCTCTGGCATCAACGTACCGAGCTCGGTAAGCGGGAAATTGGTTGTTGAAAATGCCCAAGTGTTCTTTTTTGAGGAAAGCTTCCAGGCTGCTCAGGCAGAAGGCATCATCAAGCGTTTGATTGTGGACGATGGGAGCATGATCAAGGCTGGCGAGCTTATGATCGAGATCGACCAACGGCTTGCCGAAAAGGAAGTTGCGGTGTCAGTTCAAGAGCTTGAGGCTGCAAAATTGAAAGCCAATGACGATAGCAATCTCAGGTACTCCAAGGCCGCACTGGAAGTCGCTGCCATGGAAGTCGAGATATCTAGAGAAATGCGGGAAAAGTTTGCAGAAGGATTTATGGAGGGGGAAAAGAAAAGACTCGAATTCAAGAAAGCGGGATATCAAGTCGACGTTTCTAGTATCGAGAAGAAACGAGATACCGCAGATGTTGGAGTCAAGACCGCGAAACTTGAAGCCGCCAAAATACAAATTGAACTTCGAAAAATTACGGCGCAATGGACTGGCATGGTAAGTGAAATAGAGAAGAGGCAGGGTGACTGGGTTCGTGCCGGTGAAAAGATATTGCGATTGACATCGATGGAAAAACTCCGAATCAAAGGATACGCTGAGGTATTCGATTCACCTCACCTTTTGTTAAATGCTCCCGCCCGCGTCACCATTGAATATGCAAAGGACAAGCCCGAAACAGTCGATGGAAGCGTGAGCTATGTCGCACCGCGATCGGTATCTGCAAATAGATATCAGATCTACGTTGATTTGCCAAATCGCATGACACCTGATGGCCAATACCTGTTCCGCGAAGGCATGGTCGCTAGAATCGAGATCACTCCGCGTAGCCGATAAAAAGTGGCATAGGCTTCCAGAGTCTTGTTGACTTAGTACTTGCGAGCGTGCGTTTCGTTTAACAGTTAGCCGTAGGCGTACGGGCAAGGGAACTGAGTACGCCTTCGGCTGACTGTTAAACGACAAAATCAACAAGCCCCTAGCGTTTGGTTGACTCAAAATTCAGTGAAAAACGGGTGCTAGCGCACTGCGGCTTATAAGTTCGATATCACTCAAGCAAGGAAAGTCCTTAATCCATGACAACGATGGCGGATTCACTCGTCAACAGCGCGATGCGCCCATTGAGGCTGCGTCGTCGTCCTGACTTGGAGTCTCGACGCCATCGATACGATGGCCGCGCCTACTGGGTCGTCAAGGAACCGGTTGGACTCAACTACTTCCGTTTCCACGAGGAGGAGTTCGCCATCCTCAACAAGTTAAATGGCCAGACTTCTCTGCAAGAGATACGTGAGTCCTTTCAAGCCGAGTTTGCTCCGCAGCGCATTTCGCTTCAGGATTTGCAGCAATTCGTTGGTATGCTTCATCGAAGCGGTTTGGTAATTTCGCACGCGGGTGGCCAAGGCCGTCAGTTGCGTCGACGAGGTGATCAAAAGCGAAAGAAGGAGTTACTAGGCAAGTTTGTAAATGTATTCGCCATCCGGTTCCGAGGTATCGACCCAGAACGAATTCTCAACCGATTGCTGCCTTGGTTTGGCTGGTTGTTCACGACTTGGTGTCTGATGATGGTAGCCGTGATTGGCTTGATGGCCATTACGCTAGTGCTCGTCAATTACCAAGAATTCAAGGGCAAGCTCCCTACGTTCCAACAATTCTTTGCTGCCAACAATTGGATCTGGCTTGGTGGAACGATGGCGGCTGTAAAGATTTGTCACGAGTTCGGACACGGCTTGAGTTGTAAGAAGTTCGGGGGTGAATGTCACGAGATGGGCTTCATGATGCTCGTATTTACTCCGTGCCTGTATTGCAATGTTTCCGATTCGTGGATGCTGCCCAACAAGTGGCAGCGAGTATTCATCGGTGCGGCTGGCATGTATGTGGAACTGATTCTGGCGTCGATCGCGACCTTCCTGTGGTGGTTTAGCGAAGACGGGATGTTTCGATTCTTGTGCTTGAGCGTCATGTTCATTTGTTCGGTGAGCACGGTGGTGTTCAATGGAAATCCACTTCTGCGTTTCGATGGATACTACATTACGATGGACCTTTTGGAGATTCCAAACCTCCGGCAGAAATCCAGCGAGATCCTCAAGCGATGGTTTCAAAAGAACTGCTTAGGACTAGAACTGCAAGACAATCCTTTCCTTCCGACTCGCAACAGTGCGTTGTTTGGAATCTACACTATTGCCTCCTTCATCTATCGATGGATCGTAGCCTTCGGAATCATTATGTTTCTCAATCAAGTGCTCAAGCCATACGGATTGCAATCTCTCGGTCGAGCCTTTGCTGTCGCTGGCGTAGCTGGAATGATCGTGCCAGGGGTATCGGCGATTTACAAGTTTCTCAAGACGCCAGGCAGAGCTGCCAAGATCAAACGCGGCAATCTTCTTTCCAGCCTTGGAATTGCAGTCGCTGTTTTGGCGTTCCTTTGCTTTTTTCCGTTACCGTTCCACGTCTATTGCCCAACCGAGGTTCAACCGCACCAAGCGGTCGAAGTGCGAACGCTCGTCGCCGGCAAACTGCAAGGTTGGAACACAAAACCAGGACAGACGATCTCGAAACAACAGCCCATTTGCAAACTTGAGAATGGTGATTTGGCCATCAAAATTCAGGAGGCACGAAGCGATGTCCGGGCCACTGCTTCACTCATCGAGCAAGCTTCATACTATTCCGTTTCGGATCCACGACTGGTGCGAGAATTAGTAGCCCTGAGGAGTGAACTGAAGAAGAAACAAGACGTGCTCAGAACCTTGCTAGAGAAACAAGATAATCTTATCGTTCGCAGCCCGATTGAGGGCTTGGTTTTCCAGCCACCAGACAAAGAAGAAAGCAAGGCGGCCAAGGCACAGGAGCAATTGCCTGGCTGGTACGGCAATCCCTTTGATCTCTCGAACTCGGAAGCCTTTTTTACCGAAGGTGAGTTGGTTTGCTTAGTAGCGCCTACAAAAATGTTGGAGTCGGTGATCGTGGTGGATCAGCACGAACGTGAAT
>JANLRK010000284.1:0-3491 GCA_031361585.1 Pirellula sp.
TCCGCCTGCTCAGGGCTCATGTATTCCAGCGTGCCGACCATCGTGCCGTACTGCGTGAACAAGGTCCGCTCGGTCAGCTTCTGATCGGTCGCTTTGGCCACGCCGAAGTCGATTACCTTGGGGACCGGTTTGCCATCGTAGAGCGTGACCATCACGTTGGACGGCTTGATGTCGCGATGAATAATCCCCTTCTGATGGGCGTGCTGGATCGCCTGGCAGACCGGCACGAACAGCTCCAGACGCTGCCGCGGTGTCAAACGGTTGTCATCGCAATACTTGGTAATCGGCACCCCGTGGACAAGCTCCATGACGAAGTACGGCCGCCCCTGTTCCGTAGTGCCCGCATCAAGCACGCGGGCGATGTTGACATGGTCCATCATGGCCAGAGCCTGCCGCTCGGCCTCGAAGCGAGCGATGATCTGGTGGCTATCCATGCCCGGCTTGATCACCTTGAGAGCGACCTTGCGATGGACGGGCGATTTCTGTTCGGCCATAAAGACCGAGCCCATGCCTCCTTCGCCGATTTGCTGCAGCAGCTTGTAAGGGCCAATCTGGGTGCCGAGCAATTTGACAGGAGATTGGCTGATGGTCGGTAAGTTACTTAGTCCGGGCGGAGGCAACTCCAGAAAGCTCTCGCTTTCGTCGTGCGCATGCAATAACGCTTCGATACGTTGCGACACCGCCAAGTCCTCACCGCAAACTTGTAACAGGTAGGCTTGACGAGCCTCGCGCGAGCCAATTTTGCGAGCGGCTTCAAAGATCGTTTGGTCATCCATTTTTCTTACACCCATTTTTCACCCTTACAGCCGCGCTCGATCAGCGGCCTCCAAGAGTCAGTGCGGAATCTAGCTCCCATTTCCCCGACGAATAATAGGAAGTTTTAAAAATAAACGGGGGATACCCAAAATGGGCTTAGCTCAATCGGCAATTCGGACGCGTAACCATGACTTAGCGTAAGCCCAGTCTGCATCAGCTGTCGACTCGGAAATCCGCAGAATGTCCGCTGCCTGACGGATCGTAAGGCCGGCAAAATAGCGGAGTTTAACGAGTTCGGCTTTGCGTGAGTCGTGAACCGCAAGTTCGTTGAGTGCTTCGTCCAATGCGATCAAGTCGATACTCCGGCTGGGAGCAACGATCTGGTCTACTTCCAAGCTGACCCGCTCGAGATGTCCGCCTCGCTTGTCGCTTTTTTTTCGCTTCGCATAGTCGACCAGAATCCGCCGCATCGCCTCGGCAGCAGCGCCAAAGAAGTGCCCGCGACTGTTCCACTGCTGCACCCGGTCCGTGTCGACCAACTTCAAGTAAGCATCGTGCACGAGTGCAGTTGCCTGCAAGGTCTGCCCCGGTTTCTCCTGGGCTAATCTTACCGATGCAAGTTTGCGAAGTTCATCGTAAACCAAAGGTAAGAGGTGATCCGCGGCCGCAGGGTCGCCAGATTCAATCTTGCAAAGTAGTTCCGTCACGTCGGACATGATTGGGTAACCAAGCTTTCTCGCAACCGCCGTGTAAATCACTAGCATCGATACGCAAGTTCCGCCGTTTCGCTGGCAACGAGTCCATGAATAAATAAGTCATCGGGCTTTCTAAAATCCACTTCGCGAATTCGGGCCGGTGTGTAATGTACTCCAAAATCTTGCTGCAAAACGGTAACGAGCATGAGAATGCGGAAGTAGAATTCGGAATCGTAAATTCTGCGCGGTTCGTATTAAAGCGATAAAGATTACTCTCCGTTTCCATTCGCACGCGACGGGCCCATCTATCAAGCCCCCTCATCTGGACAGCAAGCCTGGCCGACCGCGTGTTGAGGAAAACTTGAGCGACTTGATCATTCGCATTCGTAAAGAGACGGGGTTTGGGTACACCAAGATACTGCAGGAACTGCGACGGCTTGGCATCCATGTATCGAGGCAAACCGTGAAGAACGTGCTTGTTGGCGCTGGGCTTGGACCGGAGCCTCACGATCACCCGGATACTTGGTCGGAGTTCATTCGCAGACATGCCGAGACCATGTGGCAGTGTGACTTCGCTTGCAAGAACAGGTGGACGATCAAGGGCATGGTCGGATTGTACTTTCTAGTATTCATTCACATGGGCTCGCGACGGATTTGGATCTCACAACGGGATTTTTCTGGGATCGTTGCTCTACGCCATTGGATTCGTCGGTGGAGTACTCGTGCCGAAAACGATTGATTCTGATGCGGCTGGTTTCTGCCACTGCCATCAGTTAACAGTCCTATCATCGACACTTATGGCTGCCGAAGAGCGTTCGCAATGCCGACGAGTGGCTTAAGCGTCGAAACCGTTAGAGGCTGCGGTGGCTGCTGGAGCGCCGAAAAACGGCGATCAAGCCAACTCGCAACGTGTGACCGCCACAGAATGCTGCGTTGTCGCATTCCGGCAACAGCTAACTCGCACCGGTCAGGGGTGACCGGTGCGGCGAAAAGCAGCTTGGACCTGCTTTCGTTAAGGTAGAATAAGTGAACTCGGGGCGGGCGAATCAGAAGCGGATTTGGGGGAGCAAACGGTGAGTTCCAATTTCGGTTACCAACTAGCCTTAATAAGCGAAAAATCCGAATTCGTACTAAGGGTTATCGACCGCATCAGGCAGGTTTATACTGTCGGCTTTCTGGCCGGTTATTCCACGTCGCAGTATGCATGGTGCACAGTTGAAAAAGAAAGAAGCCAAGGCATCGCCAACGCGAAACGTCAGCAAACAAGATCGGTCCACAGCGTCGTCGCCAGGCGATTTGGTAGCGCCTGATCATAAGCCAATCGTACAATTTCCGACGCCTGACCTAATGCAAGTTTGGTTGGAGGAGCACTACGACAAGCATACCGGTGCATGGATTCGCTTCTTTAAAGCTGGCAGCGGTCACGCCAGCGTTACATATGCTGAAGCTCTCGACGTCGCGCTGTGCTATGGCTGGATCGATGGTCCAGTTCGCAAAGGCGATGAAATATCTTGGCTTCACAAATTCACTCCGCGAGGCAAACGGAGCGTTTGGTCGCAGAAGAACAAGCAACACATCGAACGATTGACTAGCGAAGGAAGAATGCAAGCCGCAGGCTTAGCCGAAGTCGAGGCAGCTCAAAGCGATGGCCGCTGGGAGTCAGCGGGATGGAAGAAGGCTTGAAGGCGAAGAAAGGTTACTCGATCTGGTCGCTGTTTATGATCATGACGCTGTTGGCTGTGTGGTTGGCATTGCCCAGGCACTTCTCCCAATGGACCATCGCTGGCGTAAACCCAACCTTCTTTTCAATGTGTTGTACGCTGTGCCACCTAGCATTGCTCTGGTTGTTGTTGGGCACACTCTTCTGGATGCTGGCCGGAATGCGCAGGCTCGTCGTATACATTCAGAGCCGAGAGGAGCGACCTCACACCCGCAAAGGAGCCTTTTTGAGTCAGGTTCATCGCTGGATCTGCGTCATAGGTCGGGCGGGCCGAGGCAAACGCCTGAGCGGGCTGCTACAATCTTGCGTATCGAGCATCC
>JANLRK010000307.1:0-49051 GCA_031361585.1 Pirellula sp.
TGCTGTTCGATAGGCAAATGCCGATTCTCCTTTAGTCGACGATAGATGTTTTCGATATCAACAATCGAGTCGTCGACTAGATCACCGATTGCGACCGCGATTCCGCCAAGTGTCATGGTGTTGATCGAGATCCCGACCCAATGAAAAATCATGAAAGTCAAAAAGATCGAAATCGGCATCGCCGTTAGCGAACTGATACTTGTCCGGAAGTTCCACATAAACAGGAAAAGAACGACTACAACCCAAATTGCTCCATCGCGAACAGCCTCGATCACATTGTCGATCGCGGAACGAATGAAGTCGGCTTGCTTGAAAATCCTTCGCTCGATTAGCACGTCCGTTGGCAAGTCGGCTTGTAAGGCGTCTAGTACTTTACTAATCTCACGATCCAAATGCAGCGTGTCGGCACCCGGTTGTTTTTGGACCGAGAGAATGACCGACGAGCCACCCTCGACACCTTGAGCCGTCTTAACGCGTACGCTTCCATCACCACGTTTTACCGGACCTCCGAAACGGACCTCAGCGACTTCCTTAATGAGAACAGCCCGCTTGCCTCGCCATAGGACCGGCGTGTTTTCGATATCCTCCAATGACAGACTTTGGCCGCTGATACGAATCAACGATTCTCGCGGCGGGCGAACCATTATGCCACCGCCGGCGAGGACATTGGCTTTCTTAGCTGCATCGGTCAATTGCAGGAGCGTGATATTTTGTGCCGCCAACCGAGCGGGAGATGTGATGATTTGGTACTGCTTCAATGTCCCACCCATGACAGTTACTTGCGAAACTCCCTCGACGGCGAGTAGCCGATTCCGAACCGTGAACTCTCCAAGCGTTCTCAATTGCATCCGCTGCATTTCCACTTCGGACTCATTCTCGGGGACCGCGCTAGAACGCAAACCGAGCAACATGATTTCCCCCATGATCGACGAAATCGGTGCCATGACCGGATTAACACCTGCGGGCAGTCTCGCGTTCAAAATCTGCATTTTCTCAGCCACGATCTGCCGGTCACGGTAGATGTCTGTTCCCCAATCGAATTCAACCCAAACGATGGATAGCCCGATCCCTGAGGCCGATCGAACCCGCTGAACTCCAGTCGCTCCGTTGAGCTGATACTCGATTGGGCGTGTTACGAGCACCTCGACTTCTTCGGGTGCCAAACCGGGAGCTTCGGTCATGACAGCAACCGTCGGTCGATTCAAGTCGGGAAAGACGTCGACGGGCATTTGGGTTAGATTGAAGCCACCGTAGAGAAGTATTAGCAAACCACCGATAAGAACTAGGCCTCGGTTATGAAGTGAGAATCGGATGACTGCGTTGAGCATAGTTTATTTTAATGCTGCATAGCCTGACTGCAGTGCGGTTGCGCCACTCACCGCAATCGACTCACCTGTTGACAGTCCATTGACAATACCAACCTGCAAATCGTTTGCACGCCCCGTGACGACAAGTCTTCGTTCAAACGTTTGATCCTTGCCCTCGACAAACACAAACGACCGCATTCCTTCATGCACGATCGCTTTCAACGGCACAGCCAGCGCAGTTGCGATCTCTCCGGTTTCGATGTGGATGCGGGCAAGCATGTTGTGTTGCAATGGAAACGACGGCTGGCCTCGAAGTTCGATCCACACCGAAAGCGTTCGGTCACCCGCAGCAATCGATTGTCCACTTCTTGATATCGTTCCCAAAACTACTTCGTTCGGTGAAGTTACGAATCGTATGCGGACCTGTTGCCCCATTTGGACTTGGGGGAAATCTCGCTCTGAAATATAACCTTGAACCCATGCGCGACTGAGGTCATGGATTTCAAAGAGCGGTTCATCGGGTCGAACGACATGCCCCAAAAACTTATCGAAGCCCACGATCACTCCATCGATCGGAGCTCGAACAGGCAAGGTTAACAAGAGCTGTTTGCTACTCAGCAAATATTCGATCTGTTGGTCCGTGATGCCTGCTGTTTTCAATTGCT
Source organism: Pirellula sp. (assembly GCA_031361585.1). Lineage (GTDB taxonomy): Bacteria > Planctomycetota > Planctomycetia > Pirellulales > Pirellulaceae > JBKCUI01. Next base: position 1,973 of record JANLRK010000307.1, read on the forward strand.
GGGCGATCACATCGCGACGACTTGCAAATTGATTTAGTTGGCTTTCGTTTTCCCATAGTTGCCGTTGGGCGATTGCCTCTCTTGCTGAACGAAGATTTTCAACCATCGCTTGTTTCATCTCGAAGTTGAGGCTAGCCTGCAGAAAATCGATCTGTAGACTTTGAAACGCTTGGCTTGCGATCTCGGCAAGGACCTGGCCACTGCGCACCCTTTGTCCACGATCGACTAAAATCCGATGGATTGAACCGCTTAGCTGCGCCGAAGCAATGCTTCGATTGTTTGGTGGAACATCGACCACACCGTCGATCGCAATCGTCTCGCTGATGGATTCGGTTGAGACTGTTGCGGCCCTTAAGCCAATGTCGCGAGCCGATTCGGGACTCACCCGGAGGACTCCTTTGGCAAAAAAACTTCCGAGCTCATGGCCGCCCCGTGTCACCACGCGATCGCCCGGATACAGGCTTCCACCTAAAACTTCTATCAACTCACCGGACCGCTTACCAAGTACAAGTGGCTGTCGTTTGTAGGTCGACGCAACGGCTGTTTGCTCCTGCTCGACGAGTACAAATCGTTCAGCGCCATCGCGAATCACAGACTGAATCGGGATCACGAGACGATTGCTCTCCTGAATAGAATCTATTTTCACTTGGCCCGTCATACCAGGCAGCAACATGGATTGCCCATCGACATGGTTCGTGATCGTTGCCCAAGCGGTGCCCAAGTGAGTTTCAGGATCCAAATAGGAATCGACCACATCGATAGTTCCTTGAAGTAGTGGGTACGCGCGGTTCGTCCTTCGGAATTCAATAGGCTGACCTACCGAAACACGCGTTAGGTCCTTCTCTAAAACTTGGACCTTGAGCCATACACTTTTGAGATCGAGGATCTCAAAGAGATGTTCCTTTGGGTCGACAACTTTTCCGATCGACAAATCTGCATGTGTCACGATTCCGTCGATCGGTGACCGAAGCTGCAAGAGCTGCCTATGGTTTCGTTGAGGCGACTGAAGGATCGTATCCAGCATCTCACTGGGAAGCTGCAAGGATTGCCACTTCACCGTTGCTAATTCGACTGCCACCTTGTCTTGATCCAGCTTCAGCTTGGCCTCGATCAAACGAACGCCAGGGATAGCACCACTTCGGCTGACTTGCCCAAGGTTCTCAACAATCTTTGACGATAACAGCGAGTCTACCTTGGCGGCTCGCAGCTCAAGCACGAGCTGTTCAAGTTCTGGGCTTTCCATTTCCGCCATCACTTGTCCGGCCTTAACCGTATCGCCAGGGCTCACTTTCAAGGCGACGATACGGCCAGTCAATGGCGACGAAAGCACGGCATGACGATCCCACGGTACCACGATCGAACCATAGGCATCCAACGATTGCGAAAGCTGCTTCGCTGCCGCCTCAACGGTTAGTACGTCAAGCGTTTCGCGAGCTGCCTTGGTTAGGAGCATGCTACCGGTTTCGAGGTTGACCTCCATACCGCGAGTTGGCAATGGACGATGCCCTTCGTGGGCATGGGCTGGCGCGACAATGAGGAAGGCAACACAAAAGAAAATAGATCGCAATGGATTAGCCTCAGCGTTTGGGGCCATTATCCGCCCGAAGTTTGGCAACCGTTGCCAGCGTCGTTTCTGCATTGCGAAGTGCTCTGGTTTTGCAGCCATCACAGCACAAGAAAACCGTCTCTCCCTTTACCTGGATCTTCACCGGCGTCCCCATGGATCCGAGCAAGCTATCGGTTGCGACGGCGCAATATTTCTGCGAGTCAGCCAACGGTCGATCTATAGCATTCAAGCCTGCAAGAGCTTCAGCGATCTCCTGATCGAGACTAGCGGTTGGGGAAGCTGGGTTGGACGCATTCACTTCTGTTTTAACACTTCTTTTCATGTCGCCTCCCGCTCCCTTTTCGCCTTGCACATACTCCTCAGGTAACTTCAGGGTTTCGGGTTCTTCTTTCGCCATGCGAACAAACTCGTCAACGCAAGGTGGGCAGCAGAATAGATATTTCTTTCCGTCGACCTGCCATGCAATTTTCGGATTGGCTTTCGTAAAAGTGACAGGGCAGATGATATCACCCGGACGAGGAGACATGTCATGCTTGGACATAAAACCGCGAAACTTGGTGCTCGCCGACTGCTTGCCGTTGGCATCGATATCGGCTTGTGTGTATTTGCCACTCGGCGTGAAGTAAAGCTTTCGTTCCTCGGCACCGCTCACTGCGGCCGGCATACCATTATCGTGTTGCTGCACTGCGGTGGTGAACCCGACGCGGAATCGCTCAGTACCAATTCGCAAATTTGGAATGGTAACATCGATCGCTTTGCCAATCGCTGACTCTGGCAACTGCCCAACAAACTGCGATGTCTTGCCATTCGCATCTCCATCTTGCGGAACTGCCTTCATGTCAATTGGCGTTGCGTCGGTCTCCCCTGTCGCTTTGATGAAAGCCTTCATCGTTTGGACATCGACCTCTTGGATGCGCGTTTCATCGGCTCCTAGAGTTAATAAACGAAACTGGCCGTCTTTCTCGATGACGGCTTCGGCATGATAGCTATCCGAACCGATCGGAATCACGATCCCGCCATGAGCTCCAGGGATATGCGGGTGCTCCTGGTCCGCAGATTTATTTTGCACGGTCTTGGAAGTCTTTGAATTGCTATCGACCATTGGATTTGCCGGTAGTTTCGCAGTGGTAGACGATGGGTTGCAACCCGCCAGGACTAGTCCGGCTAATGTGAATACCGAAACGGTTAGAAAAAGACTTTGATTTCTCGACATGTTTGCGTCCAGGAACGAGCGTAAAAAAGGTCAAAAAACGGAGTTGGTATTCCCTGAAACTAGCATTTCATTGACGTCTCAGGAACATCAACGCAGGAATTGGATGCTGTTCCAATGAAAATCCTTCAGGGAATGTTGCAATTCGCAAGCTGACCTAGCGACAAAATGATGCCATTAATCTTTCCACGGTCGCGGCGAAACGGACCCTGTGGTCTGACTTCTGCGAAGCGAATTACGGGAATTTCAATGAAATGGAAAGTTTCGTGAAGGGGGATCGTTGCTTCGGCATCCAACCACCGAACTCGCTTCCAGAACCAGAATTTTGGATGCGAAATAAACGGTAGACCAAACAACGCGCAGGCCGATGTCAAATCGGAAGGCGAATTATTGAGTAAGCCGGTGTATAGGAGTCTCATTGAGGCGCCCATTCACCGGCTTTTTTTTGTTTTCAATCGAAAACTATCGCTTCAATCAAAATCAAAAACAACGCGGCATTTCTAACTGATGCAATCCTTCCGATTTCCCTTGCTGACCGAACTCTTCTGAGACCGTCGTTAGGCTTGTCTTTAGACAACCGACGCTACGACTGATATCGATACAGCAGATGTTCAGATCGATGGAACCAAAATTGAAACCGATGTTGTTTAGGAGGTCGCAGAAGTTGCAATCGGTGCGGATTTGCAGATTCTGCGACACGATAGGTGCGTAACGAAGGTTACGCAATGTCGAGATGGTCCTTCGACGTGAAATCGTCGTTGGAAAGCAAGGGTATGTTCCCCTCGCAACGAAGTCCAAACGCTAACTTTAGGAAAAATGATTATGGTCCAATTTACAAACCGACGAATGTTTTCACTTGCTACGGCGACGATAGCCTTGTTGGCAATTGCGGCTGGTTCGTTCTCTGTCGCAATTGCGGCCGACAGTCCTCATGCTTCGCACATGCTCAAATGTGCATCTCTATGCGCTGATTGCCAAGTCCAGTGTGATTCGTGCTCAGGCCACTGCGCGAAACTCGTGGCCGAAGGAAAAAAAGAACACGCCAAATGCATGGGCATGTGCGTGGACTGTGCAGAATGCTGCAAGATGTGCGCTTCACTTTGTGCCCGCCAGAGTGATCTCTGTGCTCACGCATGTGAATGTTGCACCAAGTGTTGCGATGATTGCGCCGCGGCATGCGAGAAATTCCCTGACGACAAGCAAATGGCAGCTTGTGCCAAGGCTTGCCGAAACTGTGCTAAGGAATGCACCGCAATGGCAAAGATGATGAAATAGTTTTGTTAACCAGTTCCAGAATTTGTCGACAATTCTGCGGTTTTGGCGGCTAATCTGAGATAACACATATCCCGAGTGATCAAGGCATTGCTTGATCACTCGGTTCTCTAGTCTGTTCTAATTCAACTCACTATGGTCCACAACTTCTCCAGCGGATCGAGTTCCGAATTGCCCCCAAACCCCGTAGGGACTACCAATTCGTATTGGAGAGGCCATCGGTGATTTCGCTCATCCGATCACGCAAGCATTCCGACTTGTCTCCCTTCCAACCGTACAGGTCGAATTTTTTTATGGAATACACATTCGTGTTATACTCGTTTTTGAAAATCGTTGTTCACAATTTCAGCGATTCAACCCACTGACTGACCTCAGCGACGTCCGCTGCCCCGATCATCGTGAACTGCCGCTCATCTTGACGCCAACTCACCGCCAATTGGCCAGCCGACTCGATAATTCGGCATTGAGTTCCAGAGCATTGCGTTTCGATAGATGGCAAGTCCCCAAACCAAACTGGTTGTTCATCCTTGTGCTCAAACACGATCAATGACGTACCATTGGGGCGTCTACAAACCGTTGCTGTACATTTGCAGCATGGCATATTGAGTACATGAGTGGAAACTCGCTGAAATCCGTCGGGCACTCGGCTGAAGAGCGCAGGTAGATAGCCAATGTATTTCGTGGCGGCATCTGCATCAAGCGGCCTCCCGTCATACTTTTCGACGAGACTCGAGATCGCACTTTGCGGTTCCGATTGAGCTAAATCAATTACATTTCGAAAATCGACTGCTAGTGAATCGTGGCGGTGTAACACCTTCTTGTGCGACAGTGGGCTCGTTTCACTTGTCGGAATCCATACGGCACGCGCCATTACAAACCCTGCGGAGGCAGCCAATGCAAGTGCGGGAAGAGCCCATTTCAATGGCCACTTCACCGACCACCGATCGTTCGTTCGCATCTTGACGGCCAGCGCAGCTTCGATGCGATACCAAGTTAATTCCGTATCCACCGGTATCTCGACCTCTCGCATCCAGATCCTAATGCGACGATGGGATGCCAGATCTTCCTCACAAGACATGCATGATTCGATATGCGTCGATATTTTCTCGCTCAAAATCGAATCCAGTTCGCCATCCATGAATTCGGACAATCGATCTGCAACATCATTGCAATTCATGGCATCACCCTTCCCATCCTAATTGAGCAAGCGCAGACCTTAGTTCGGACCGCGCCTTGTTGAGTCGAGAACCAACAGTACCCTCAGGCACACCAAGAACTTCGGCAATCTGTTGATAGCCGAAGCCTTCCACTTCTTTCATGTGCAATAGTGCACGTTGGTCGCCAGATAAATGGTTCATTGCGAGCCCAAGCATTTCCGCGTTTTCGTTAGTCGAATGCTCATCAGATATGCTGCTTCGCAGGCTAGTGTTAGCCGCAAATTCGCGAACCCGCGCTTGCTCACGCTTGGATCTGCGGAGATGCTGGAGGGACTGATTGACGGCCATACGATGAACCCACGTCTCAAACGACGACTCAAATCGAAATTGACTGATTTTCGCAAAAAGCGTTATAAATACATCTTGGACTACATCGTCGACGTGTTCTTGCCCAACGATCCGCCGCACAATGCGGAACACTTGTTCGGCAATGCGCTGGTAGATTCTCTTTTGGGATTCTTGCTCGCCGCGACAAGCACCACGAATCCATTCAGCCAACTCTTCGATCGATTGCTCGTCGTGTCGAATACTATGTTTTGATGACACAATGCGCCCCAACCTTCACACAAATGGAAGAAATTGTTTGGACGACTAAGCTTTTTTGAATAGCGAATAGAAATCCATCCAAGTTCATTTGATCGATGAAACAACGAAGGTTTCGATCGAATCAAGATTTCCAGACACAGGCTAGGCTTTGCCAAGATGGACCAGCCGGGCCGAACAAAATAGGGGGTGGATAGGCTGCTTTTGCATTTGCTGGAGTGGGCGGGCGATCCAAAAAGTTTGGAATGTCAGGAAACGTTAGGTGCGTTGCAAGCTCGTGGCCCGAAATAGGCTTTTCGTCTAGTGCGCATAAGAATACGTGGCGGACGCAATGGCATTTGCCGTCGCTTGATATGCTATCGTCCCGACTTGTGCGAGACGAAGGAACCAAAACAACGGCTTTCGCCTTCGAAGCTGTTCGGTGGCTGCAGCACTTTGGACAAACATTTTCGTTTGCCGGCTCTTTTGCCAAGGCTGGATGCGGAGTTTTCCACTGAAGGGAAATTGCTAACACCGAGGCGAGAAATCGAGGGAAGCAACAGCACGAAGTTCCGCCCGCAATTTGGCTCACCGAAACGACAATGAGCAAAGCTAGTTTTACGGAGTTTGTGTGCATATTCTTGCTTCCATCGCGAAGTACCTTGCGTAAGATACGTCAGGTTGGATGCTGAAGTCTATGAGATTCTTCGAGAAAAACTGGATTTTGGATAGATTCGGAAACCTTTTTTCCTTTTAATGAAGGATCATGCGATATCGGGCGTCCAATAATGCACTCGGTAAACACGAGCGAGTGATAACAGAAGAATTCAAACTATTTTTAGGGAGTTAAACCATGAGAACGATAGCTGTATTGGGTGGAGTTGGGCTAATTGGAGTTGTGTTGGCAGGTCTGTCATTCGCCGTTAATTCAGGTCGATCGCTGGACGCTGATTTCAACGGCAAGCTGGCCGCTTGCGAATGCACGGCTTGTTGTCCAGATGGAAGTTGCTGCTGCTCTACTGGAGTGTGTGCATGCGACGCGTGTGGTTGCGATTGCTGCAAAGTCGATGCGTCATCGTGCGCAGCGAATTGCTGCGCGGCGAAATCAGCTGCGATTCCAGTTCCGACGGCCACAGGCAAAAGTTGCTCCAGTGGCTGTTGCTTAAAGTAGCTCAGTAAAGAGTTGCCCAGGATTCGATGCATTGAGCTTGTTAGGCGCACCCGGCAGGTGCGACTTTGCGCTGGCAGCGCAGCGTGATATTTCTTTACGGAGGCGAGCTGCAGGAGTTGGTTACTGATGCTTGAGCCCCAGGCCTGAGTTTCGCACGGCCCAGGGGGCCATGCTACAGTGCTCGGGGCAGCACTAAAAATTGAACCGAGTTCTATCGGACGTAGCTACAACGAGAGCTCGTATCTGTACAATGTGCCCATATTTGCAAGTGACGCACTTGTTCCACCCATTTTCTGGATCTCCGTATGCCGTTATTGAAGCCGACATTTTGTTCGGCTGATGATTGGCCGCAATGGCGAGGTGTGGCACGGGACGGAAAATGGAATGAAAACGGGATTCGCGATGATCTACCGGAGACCGGAGGGACAATTGCCTTTGGCTTGGTCCGTGGAGATTGGGCCGGGATATACGGGGCCAACCGTCGCAAACGGTCGCGTGTTTGTGATGGACAAGCATGCCGAAGATCGCAACGCATCCGAGCGAATTTTATGTTTTGATTCTGCGACAGTGGTATCTTTCAAGGTGCCAGTCGCCTAAAAGGCAAGTGCTAGCGAATCGCTCGTGAATTGGCAGCTGAAGCTATTTTTGATAAATGGACTTGCAAGGAGGCCGAAAGCGAGCTACTTGTCACTAAACAAATCAATACCTTCTTGCTTGGCCACGAACATGGCTGCAGATCGACCTAAGATTGAGTAGTAATCAACTATGCTTGATCGTTTTGTTTTGCATTTTCGCGGGATGCGCGAAATTGCAGGAGTCGTCGCGTAAACACGCGGTAATCGTTGACGCGGCGAGAATAGTAGTCGACGAGCCAAGCCTACACGACAAAACACTTTATCGATTGACTTCATTCCAGTCGGAGGCACCGCCCGCTGACACGGTCCAATTGGAACGACTCGATACGATTGACACGCCAAACATGGATGCCTCCAAGTATTTGGATCGTCAGTCTCTCGATATGTCTAAATTCGATTTGGAATCACTTGACCGAGCGCCGGAAAAGGGAGACCTTTGGGAACGATTGGTTGGCGATCAATCGCACTTCTACTCAAAGGAATCCTCTATGGGCCTAGGCTTTGTGTTCGGCGCAGGCGCTTTGTTTGCCAATACCGATATGGACAGTCAGATCCAAAAACATTTCCAGTCTTCCGTGCGAGGAGCCTCCAGCGATGACTGGTTTAAGTTTTTGCATTCGAACAAGGAGTTGGGTAACGGTCTTTACACTTTGCCCGTTTTCGGAGCGGCCTGGCTTGCTAACGAGTACATTGATGGCCCGCCTGTTTTTGAAACCGTCGGTCTTTGGGGTGAGCGATCGATGAGAGGTTTTCTGGTTGGCGGGCCGCCATTGATTTTGATGCAAAAGTTGACTGGCGGCTCGCGACCTTATGAAACGATCGAAGGCTCCGAATGGCACCCCTTTCACGACAACAATGGGGTAAGCGGCCATGCGTTCATGTCATCATTACCGTTCATCACTGCAGCCAAACTCACAGATAGCCCTTTGCGAAAATCATTTTGGTATACCGCGTCAGCAATCGGACCACTTTCGCGGATGAATGACAATGCACACTACCCATCCCAAATCGGACTAGGTTGGGCGATGGCCTTTGTTGCAGCCACGGCAGTCAATCAAACGGATACTGGCAAACGAGGCTGGTCCCTGGCTCCGCAGTCGTCGCCAACATCCAGTGGCGTCGCTTTCCAGTACCGTTGGTAATCGCCTTCACGTAGGTCCGGCTGTCCTCAGCCGGACATCGAAAATGTTGTGCTTCGATAGATCCACTTCAGTGAATCGCGGTCAGCCTGCCGATAGGCTGACCTACGTGAGTTGCATGTATCTATTATTTCCTTGAGTCAAAGATCCATCCGGCCCGTCGTAACCAGTCTTCACACGGCTTGTTCCACAGGGTAACTGGCAAATCGTGTTGCGATCGCAATCCATAGCCATGCCCTCCTGCATCATAAACGTGAAGCTCAGCTGCCACCCCCACTTTCTTCATCGCGAGGAGCATGTTCGCTGCGCCTTGGACGGGCACAAAATCGTCGAATGCATGAGCAAGAAATACCGGTGGAGATTTCTCGGTGATGTTCATCGTTTTCAAGGTCGACGCTTCGACGTCGCCAGGCAAACTTCCTGAGTAAATCAAAATCGAGCGATTCGGCAAACATGTTTCTTCGTCCGATTTGTCGATCGGATCGTACAACCTTTTTTCGGCCAACGATGCATGAACAGCAGTAGCCCCTCCGGCCGAGAAACCAAGAATTGCGAGCTTGTTGCGATCTAGCTTCCATTCGTCGGCCCGACTACGAACCAGGCTCATTGTGCGCTGCGCGTCTTGGGTTGGGGCTAGCCAATTTGGATCTTGATCGCGAGTTGGTACTCGGTACTTGAGTACGATCGCCGCGATCCCCTGCGTTGTTAACCACTGAGCTACCTCGGTCCCTTCCAAGTCCCAAGCAAGGATCGAAAAACCACCACCGGGGCAGATAACCACGGACGCACCCGTTCGAATATTCATCGGTGGAAGGTACACGTGCGCTTGAGGCGTTTTCACGTTGCCGAGCTTAATGATGCGCCGACCTGCAATCAATTTGTCGGAATCTTTGGTCATGTCCTGCTCGGGTCCAACGTTCATCTTGGGGCCAGGCGGGTCAATAGGCCAAAGGTTGATTACAAAATCCGCTTGCTCAGCCAATACGGGTTCAACGTTCATGGAAAAAAGGGCAAGCGCTATGCCGAACAGCATTCTGTTTTTCATTACTAAGCCTCTACTTGTTTGGAGTACCGTCCATTGAAGGATCAATATAGCTGATTCTATTTAGCCCAATGTAGCTTGGTCCTTCGCTAATGGTGGAATCGCAAATCGAACCACGGATTGCCACCATTCTGACGCTGGCAGCGTCAGCCACGTCAGTTGCTAAGCCCTGCGAATTTTACGCGGACACTGTACAGCGAATCGGATGCGGTGATGTACAGCGTCTTTCGGTCCTTGCCACCGAGGCACACGTTGGCAGTCCAGCCTTTCGGAATTGCAATGACCTGAATCTCCTTGCCCTCCTTGTCATATACCATGACGCCCTTCTTCCCGGTCAAGTAAAGGTTCCCTTGTTCGTCGATGGTCATACCGTCAGAACCGCTCTCGCAAAATAGTTTGCGGTCCACCAATGTTCCGTCCTTTGCGATCGTGTACTGGTACGTCTTGGAAGCTCCAATGTCCGCCACAAATAGCAATCTCCGTTTCGAGTCGCCGATGATCCCATTGGGCTGAACGAGGGTATCGTCCACTCGCGTTATATTGGCTCCATCGCGATCAACTCGATAAACCGCTTGTTTGCTTTGAGGTTTGGATTTGTGCTCCCACCATTCCCTTTGGTAATAAGGATCGGTGAAATACATGGTGCTGTTCGAATCGATCCAGACATCGTTTGGGCCATTGAGTTTCTTCTCTTCGAATTTCCCAAACAGGACACGATGGCTCTTGTCGGCTGCGATTTCCCACATCTCATTCTTTTCGTCAGCACATGCGATCAGTTTTCCATCGGGGGCAAAGTACATTCCATTGCTTCTGCCGGCTGGCTTCAAGAATTCAGTTACTTTACCGTCTAGGTCAACTTTCATGATCCGATCATTGGGTTGGTCGGTAAAGTACACATTGCCTTGTGCGTCTACGGCCGGCCCCTCCGTAAATTTGTAGCCATCGGAAACCAAGCCAGCTTTGGCATCGGCTGTCTCGGTGACACCGTTTTGGCCATGCGCGCTTGGAATTCCGATGACAAATAGAGCGGCACACGCAACTCCGAATTTGGAAAGCAATCTTTGATTTGAATTCACAGTGAACTACCTATTAATTGAAAGCGTTACATCGAAAAAACTGGTAAATACTGGTTCTAAGACTCAGTCTGGAAACCGACTGCCTTGCTGGCTCCGCCAGCTCAACGCTTTGTTAACGGTCCGCAATTGCTTGTCGAAGAATGGGTTCGAAAATATCCGCTTGGCGCATGAAGCCAAGATCATTGGCATGCGAAGCATCTGTTGCGCCTTCCGTATCATCTCCGTACAAACGATCCCCGGGAATGTAGTATAACCTGCCCACTCCGTCCATTTTCAACTGTTCGTAAGCCCCTCGCAGGGCAGCGTGGTTGTCCGTGTGAAATTTTCTCTTTTCGGGCAATATCCAATCGTTGGTAAAACGTCTATCTTCCACCAACACAATTGGAGTCTTTGGTTTCGCAGCCCGAAGCTGTTGCACGAGCGGAATGCATTTGGCAGTTACGTCCTTCGGCCCCATGTTGGGCAAGCAATCGATCACGTAGATGGCCGCATCGATTTGGACCAAATAGTCACCGACCTCTTTATCCATGCGACCGTTGCCCGAAAAGCCAAGATTAACGACTGGCATATCAAGCCGACGGCCAAGGATACCTGTATGCACCATACCGGGGCGACTTGCGCATGCGCCGTGCGTGATGCTAGTTCCGTAGAAGACGATCGAATTTTCGCGAGGCATGAGGCCTTCGAATCGGCTCCCTTTCGGAACCCCCATGCTCATGAACTCGACTCCATTGTAAAGCGGAAGAAAAGCTGCGTATTCTCGCTCGCCTGGTGCCAAACCGCTTATGATCTCGGCTTTGACTTCTTGTGTTCCGGGTTTGGTTACTTGCACCCACCTCCACTTGCCCTCTGAATCGCGGGCGTACAAGTCGACTCCACTAACTCCAGTTGCGGGCATATGAGGCATGCCAAGATTGCTCTTGGTTAGTTTGTAATGGATATGGATGGAGGTAGCATCGGTCTTGAATCGGACCAACATGCCAGCACTATCGCGACTCAAACTCCAAACACTCGGCGAAACACGGGACTCTGCCGAACTAGGCAATCGATCAAACCAGCGCACTCGTTCTTGGTCTGGCAAGATGCGACCCTCAAGGCCCCACTGCGTCACATCGTGCCAATTGAGGTCCGCCGCGGCCTTCTTGTTGACATCCATCGCTGGATCCAACTTGGAAACTGCTGGTGCTTCTTTTTGACCATAGACTGAGTTCAAGTGGAAGAAAACCAATGACAAGGCAAGGATTTGAAATAGCTTTTTCACGACAAAATATTTCTGTTGGAGAGAGTAGAGCAATTGTCCCAATTGCTCTTGAATACGTTTGCGTTAATCGTTTTACAATAGGCAGCGATTTGCAACAACGAGATTGCCAATCCAATAGATTCTAGCAACCACTAAGGAGCCCTACTTGCAGCGATGTCGAATGCGAAGATCTTTTCTTGGTCTCGAATATAGAGCTTTTGTTCTGCAATCACAGGGTGGGTCCAAATCGCACCTTGATTGCGGTCCGAAGTAGTTTGCTCCGGCAGTTTCACTTGACCAATTACCTCCATGCCAGTCCGCGAAGCTTTTGCGAGATAGCAAATCCCCTCTTGATCGTCGTAGCAATACAAGAGTCCGTCAGCCAAAGCGATCGAGCCAGACCGAGTCTTGCCGATTTTTTGGGACCATAAAACTTTTCCCGTTGCCAGATCTTGAGCCATCCATAAGCCTCGAAGTGCTTTGGTGAAACCAATGATCGCGCCGTCGTGGAGCAAATAACCACCATGTTCGTTTTCGATGCTTTCTTTGGACTCATGATAAAGCTCATTTGCCGTCAAGTGGCCATTGCTGACGGATATCTTGATGGCTGCGTTCCCTGCTTTATAGGAGGACGAATGATAAACAATGTTACCCGACACGATTGGCGTAGGAATGACAGCCGTTCCATTACCAGTAGATCCATTCTTAAACAGTAACTTACCTGTCTCGCAATGAAATCCTACTAGTCCTTGTTCACATGCAGTTATGTAGACCGGAACACCACCAATCGTGTACTTGATCGACGATGCGTACTGCGCACCAGCAGAAAAATCCGACTCCCATATCTTCTTGCCAGTCTTTGTGTCCAATCCGATGAGAAAATTCTTACCACCCGGTGTTACGACAACGCGATCGCTATCGACGAGAACCGACTCACTAAAACCCCACTCAGGAATGTCTCCGCCGAATTCGGAAACGAGATTAACGGTCCAAACGGATGTGCCATCCGATTTCCGAAAACAACCTACGTCACCCAAGTCCGTCAAAGCATAGATGTGCTCTCCGTGAATGGTTGGAGAGCTACGTGGCCCATCACCCCATCCTGTATTGTAGTCTTTGCGCGTCGCTCCTCGCCCCATCGGAGTCGCCCACAGTTCTGCACCATTTTGTGCATTGAGACAAATTAGATAATTTCGATCGTCTCGCTTGCCGAGCGTGTATAGCCGACCATCTTCCACGGAGACACTCGAGTATCCGATACCGGCGTTGCGAAAACTCCAGGACAAAGCAGGCCCTTTCTCAGGCCATTTCTTGAGAAGCGATTGCGGTGCGGCATGACCATCGCGATTCGGACCACGCCATTGAGGCCAGCTGCCATCTGCCGCAAAAATTGGCGAGCACAAAATCCATGCAAGCAAGTGCAACACGATTTGTTTTAAGTAGTCGAGTTTCGTATTCATCATGATGAATAGGATTGCTTTCCTAGGTTGATATGATTTGTCGAACGATTTTACAACACGGGCTAAAATAAGCTACCCAGGGAAACGACAAGTCACTCTTGCGGAAGGTCACTCTTGCGGTAGGTCACTGTTGCGGAGAGTGACCCTGTTCTATCAGCTAGTGCGTCAAACTCGCGGCTAATGTAGCTCGGCTCTCCGAGCCGAAGGAATACGGCACGGAGTGCCGTGCTACACTAAACGAACGATCCACGTGGAGGACGCTGCTAGCGTCCTTGGGTCTACTTGAATAACCAATCGCAAAACGGTTCTATCGATCGGTAGTAACTGAAGACAATTGGAAAGAAGGCGGTCCAGAAGAGGATGCTACGAATTGAAAATTGCGGCTTAACAACTCTCGTCGATGCATCCCATAGATCGTGCTGCATGCGATAGCGTGCAAGCTCGACGGCAATAACCAAGCCACCTAAACCAATCATCGTGAGCCAATAGCCATACCGCGCTGAGCCTTGAAACAGCATCATCAAATGGACGAAAAAAAAAGCGACAATTGTCCATACGTGTTGCAGCCTCGCCCAAGCGGTCGGAAATTCATTGCGTCGAATGGCTATCCCAATCCAAATCAAAACGCCCAGAATCGCGGGTACTTCACCGAGAATTGTCTCAACTAAGCTTTTTGAATTCGGGCTCTGGGCTATACCAAAAGCTAACGCAGTGACAGCGATGGTCGCGATAAGGGAGAACTGCGACAGGAAGAACACTCTCCAAAGTCGCTCGCTCCTGAACCAAGCTGTAACGCACATGGAAAACGCGACTATCAAACCGTTGCAATAGGACCCTAACAGCATAAAGTTCGAAAACAATCCTGCAACGTCGGTAATCGATATTGGTTGCAATGAATCGATTGGAATCTTGTCGGCGGCGCCGCCACATCCTCGGCAGAGTGGCAACCAAAGGCAAATGAACACCAACCAGCCAGCGAGTTGCAAGCTGATAACAGTCGGGCTCTTCAGTCCTGCCGGTCGGATTTCTGATTCCAACACCAAGTCCTCCATTTCAACGTTTTTTCGTCCTGAACTATTCAATTTGAATTTGCCTATGCAATCCAATGAGCCTGAGGCGCTAGGAGCGATTGCTTTGTTTAGCCCGGCAGCAGAACAATCCAGCAGGACAAGCCTGCGGTATTTTTGAATTCCAGTGAGAAGATCACTTACCGAAAGTCGCGAGACTGGACGTCGAGAGGCCTGATGACCGTTCGCAAATCTTCTACGCGTCCGACCAATACGTGTATTACCCCTTGTCGGTTCTCCAAAATCCCATGTACCAACCAAGCATTCGACTGTTTGCACAAAAGATAGTAATGTTTCCATGTTTCGGGGCGAATCACCAAATTGATCGACCCCGTCTCGTCTTCCATGGTTACGAAGGTGATGCCTTTGGCCGTGCCTGGTCGTTGTCGCAACAAAATCAAGCCCGCGACTCGAATGAATCGCCCGTTGGAAACATTGGACAATTCGCTTGCGGGCGTCACGCGCAGTCGCGATAGTTTTTCGCGATAGAAGCCAATCGGATGCCCCTTGAGCGAAACCCCTGTCGTCTCATAATCGGTATAGACCTCTTCGAGCGGCGTCATTCGTGTGAGGCTCCCCGGAATGCCCTCGTCATGGTCCATGTCGCTGGCTTCAAATAGTGGCATGGCAATCTGCTTGCGTTCCTGGGCAAGGGATTGCCAATACGCGGCTCGGCGATCTCCCGATAGAGACTCCAGTGCGCCGGCGTCGGCTAAAATCGAAAGGGTTGCTTGCGTTAGCCCGGCTCGCCGAACCAAATCGGTTTGATCAACAAATGGAGACGCCCCCTTCTTTGCTTCAACTATTTTCTCGGCATCTAGCGAATGCAGTCCACGAATCATCCTCAGCCCCAATCGAATCGGTGATTTATTTTTTGACGAACTCAGCGTGCAATCCCATTGACTCGCATTGACATCTGGCGCTAGCACCTCAACGCCATGCCGTATCGCATCTTGAATGAGCTGTGCAGGTGCATAAAAACCAAGCGGTTGGCTATTGAGCATGGCGCAGCAGAACACCTCCGGGTAGTGATGTTTGATCCAACACGAAGCATAAACCAACAATGCAAAACTGGCGGCGTGCGACTCCGGAAAGCCATATTCGCCGAAGCCGCGGAGCTGATTGAACACGCGCTCCGCAAACGCTTCATCCAATCCGTTGACTCGCATGCCTTCGATCAGTTTCCGTTTGAACTTATCGATCACTCCTGGTCGTCGCCAAGCGGCCATGGCCCTTCGCAGTTGGTCCGCTTCGCCAGGAGTAAAACCGGCGGCAACGACCGCCAATCGCATGGCTTGCTCTTGAAACAAAGGGACACCCATCGTTTTGCGAAGCACTTGTGCAATGGCTTCGTTTGGATAGTCTGGTTGGACACCAGCCTGGCGGGCTTTCAAATAGGGATGCACCATTTGGCCTTGTATGGGGCCGGGCCGAACGATCGCAACCTCGATCACGAGATCATAGAAACATCGAGGACGCAGTCGAGGCAACATGCTCATCTGGGCTCGACTCTCGATTTGAAAGACGCCCACCGTATCCGCTTGGCATATCATGTCGTAGACAGCCGAGTCGGCACTCGGTATCGATGCAAGCGAAAGCGGACGCTGGAAATGAACTTCGATCAAATCCAAGCTGCGATGAATGGCTGAGAGCATGCCCAGTGCAAGGCAATCGACTTTGAGAATCCCGAGTTCATCCAAGTCGTTTTTGTCCCACTGGATGATTGTTCGGCCAGGCATGGCGGCATTTTCGATGGGACACAGTTCATGCAGGGAGCCTTGGGTCATGACCATCCCGCCCGTATGTTGCGAAAGATGTCGAGGAAAACCAAGCAGCGACTGAACCAGAAAAAGGAATCGAGCACCGAGGGGCGAATTGGGGTCGATGCCTGCTGTGCTGCATTTTGATTCCAACGACTCTTCGCCTCCGCGTCCCTCCACGATCTTGGCCAGCGAGTCGATTCGATCTTGGGACAGTCCTATCGCTTTACCGCAATCGCGTACGGCGGAGCGCATGCGGTATGTTGTGACGGCAGCAGTCATGCCAGCTCGATGTCGACCGTATTTTTCATATACGTACTGAATGACTTCTTCGCGACGTTGATGTTCAAAATCGACATCGATATCGGGCGCCTCATTACGCTCTCGGCTGATAAAGCGTTCGAACAGAAGATCGTACTGGCTCGGGTCAACACTCGTTACACCCAGGCAAAAGCACACGGCACTGTTGGCTGCCGAACCGCGACCTTGGCACAGAATATTTCGCGACCTAGCAAATCGAACCAAATCCCAAACCGTCAAAAAGTAAGGCTCATAGTGCAAGTCTTGAATGATCGAAAACTCATGCTTGAGCATGTCGATGACAGAGTTTGGAACGCCGCGTGGGTAACGCTCTTTGGCACCTTTCCAGGTCAATTGCTTCAAGTAGTCAATGGGCGCGACACCCTCAGGCGATGCTTCCAGCGGATATTCATAACGAAGCGAAAGCAAAGTAAAGTCAACCCGCTGCGAAATCTCGACGGTCGCAGCGATGGCTGCAGGGCAATCGCGGAAAGCCCGCTCAATCGACGATAATGACTGCATCGAATAACTCGCGTTCATCGGACGAGTCGCAGCGACGGCATCGATCGTGGTTCCCGAAGCGATGGCAACCAAGCAGTCCTGAAGCAACATTCGTTCAGGTATGTGATAGAGGCAATCACCTGTCGCTACCAATGGGACTTTTGAGTCATAACTGGCTCCTCTCCATCGATCCAGCGAAGCTTGATCGTCAACACCACCGTGAAGACTTGCAATCAAATACCCACGATCCCCGAACACGTCTCTGAACTGATGGAGCCAACGCGCCCATGGTTGTGGATCCTTCGAATCGAAATTGCAACCTGCCTCACACCAAGGTTTGCTGGGTATCGACTTGACCGCTAGCGGCGAGAGGTCGTCGACGTGCACTCGGTCAGTTATATTTATCGACTGCGGATCTGGAAGACGCGGAACAAAACCGGCGATGCATTCGAGACTGTTGAATGCAATATCGTACCAGGACAAACGGCAAGCACCTTTGTCGGCGCGAAGACGTCCAATAGAAAGTAGTTTGCAAAGGTTGGCATAGCCTCTTCGACTTTGAGGCCACAAAACGACGGGAGGACCATCACTAGGGTGTAGTTCACTGCCAACCATGAACGGAAGCGAGAGATCGCGAGCCGCAGTATGAGCACGCACGATACCGGAGAGCGTATTGCGATCGGTGATCGCAAGGCCGAGGTATCCCAGTTCTGCCGCTTGCTCTGCAAGTTCATGCGCGTGCGACGCGCCCTCCAGAAAGGAGAAATTGCTTTTGCATTGCAATTCTACATATTGAATCATGCCCGAACTTTTCCCAGGTGGCAATCGAGTTCTTTGGGAACTCAGTCGATTCGATGATGTCCCCTTTCTTCGAAGCAAACAACTATAACACAGGAGAAGATGTTCTCGAAAAAGATACGATCAGAGTTCGGTCTCTTTGGCTGGCTTTTTCTTTTTCGCCTTGGCTTTTATCTTTAATATCGGTGTCAGCTCATCGACAAAATCCTGGGCATCGCTGAATCTTCGATACACGCTGGCGAAACGGACGAATGCGACTTGATCGACTTCGCGAAGGAAGTCCATACACAAATTTCCAATCTCTTCGCTGGAAACCTCTTTTTCGTAATTGTCGAGAATGTGCGATTCGATCTCGCCAGCGAGTTTTTGAATTTCCTCGGCGTCGATCTTCCTTTTCCAGCAGGCGGCACGTAGCCCTTGTTCAATCTTAACTCGACTGAAGTCTTGGTGCGTTTGGTCGCGCTTGCGGACTTGCAGCAGTCCTTCGACGCGTTCATAAGTCGTAAAGCGTCTACGACAGTGGTTGCAAAATCGACGTCTCCGAATCGCTTTGCCATCCTCTACAATTCGGGAGTCCCGGACTCCGTCGTTATCACTGTAGCAATAGGGGCATCGCATAAATCATCTTGTGTTGAACGGCCTGATAAAACGGCTTAGTAAAATAACCGTTTCACTATTTTCGCATGGCCCAACCAAATGTTCAACCCGCAGCGTTTTCAGTGTGGAAATGGTTTGTGCCGCCTAGCGTGGCCGACGCTGCTAGCGTCGGCACAGTTGCTAACGATGCTAACGGATGCTGGCAGCATCCGCCACGTCTGCAATTTGAGGTCGCACAGATGTGCGGAAGGGACTACAATTAAAGGTTAATAACCTTGAAACTCATGGTATCAAGCTTTCACCACCAAAAGATTTCTATAGCAAACATGCTTCCGAGCGATGCGTCCAGCGAATTGAAAAAGGAACCGTCAAAACGGTCCATGCCAGCTGTCTATCCACTTTTGTTGGCTGGTTTGTTCATGGTGACTGGGATTTGTGTTCTCCTCGTTATAGGTCGCGAAAAAGCCCGCATTATCGGTCAAACGATAGCCGAATTGGACATTCAACCGCTTCTTAATGCGGAAAAGCCTATCACCGACGAAGACATGAAGGGCAAGGTCGTCGTCTTGCATTTCTGGGGATTTTGGTGTCCAGAATGTGCCAAGGAGATGCCAGATTTTGTTAAAACTCAACGCAACTTTCATGACGACTCCAAAGTGCTTTTTGCGAGCATCGCTTGCAGTAACCGAAGCCAGGATTCAGAGGATTCCTTAAAGTTTTACACCAACAAATTTTTGCAAAACATCGAAGCGGGTGATCTGCCCATCTACTTCGATCCAGCCGAATTCTCACGAACTCGCTTGAGTCAGCTTATGACCACCGGCGGATTTTCCTACCCGACGACTTTGGTGTTGGACGGGGAGGGTAAAGTGGTGGACGTATGGCGTTCCGCAGTACCGATCAACGCGCTGTCCAAAACTATCGAGAAAGCAAAACTAACATCGAAAGAATCGCTTTGATATGCGAGAAAAAGGCAACAGGCCCGCCATCGCCATTACGATTGGGGATCCAACCGGCGTAGGTCCCGAAGTCATTGTCAAAGCGATTGCAAGCGGTCTGTTAAACGCACATTGCAGACCGTTGGTATTGGGACGTCCAGCAATTCTTCGACGAGCGGCAGAGACCTCCGCATTGGATCTGAATATTGTCGAGGTCGAAACCGTTCCAGAATGGTTAGCGAAGTCGAAAACAGAAACGCAAATACCTTCGACGCTTTGGTGTTTGAGTACTGGAAGTGAAGAAGCGGACGAAGCGACCCAACCAATCGTCGACAAGCGCGGCGGCCAATTGGCTTACGATTGTTTGGTGAGAGCAACCAACTTGGCTCTCAACGGCGAGGTCGATGCCATTGTTACTTCGCCTTTGCATAAAGTTGCATTGCTTGCTGCTGGTCACGATTGGCCCGGACATACAGAACTCCTCGCTCACCTTTGTGGAGTTGCGGAGTATGCCATGATGCTATATTTACCACCGGGTCGTCCAAGGCATGGTGGCGAGGCAGGGTTCGGAGTCGTACACGTTACGTTGCATATGGCCCTGCGAGAGGTATTTGAACACCTAACGATGGAAAGTGTTGGAGAAAAAATAAGACTTGCGCACGATGTATTCACTCGCATTCGCAAAGCCATGCAATTGCCCGGAGCACCGCGCATCGCAGTGGCTGGGCTCAACCCGCACGCTGGCGAAAGCGGGCGCTTTGGGTCTGAAGAGCGTGACATTATTTCGCCTGCGGTCGAAAGTGCCAGGGAGTGTCAAATCGATGTCGTAGGTCCCTTGCCGGTGGATACGCTAATGCCCAAGGCCGTCGATGGCGGATTCGATGCTGTGGTTGCAATGTACCATGACCAAGGGCATATTGCATTGAAACTTTTGGACATGTTCGACGCAGTGAACGTGACCTTGGGATTACCCATCGTTCGAACGAGCGTGGCTCACGGAACGGCGCATGACATCGCTTGGCAAAATCGCGCTCAATCCTCTGGGATGATTCAAGCTGTTGTGACCGCTTCCCGTTTAGCTGACGGTCTAACTTGAACTCACCGTTTTTCAATACATTTGCCGTTTGCCTTGGCACTTCCGTGCTTGCAATTTTTCTCGGCTTGATCCTTGCTCTACTCGTCGTTTGCTATCGCGTACCATTGCATCAATGGATGTCTGTGGTCGTATTGAGTTTGATTTTGATCCCGATTTATGTTCAAGCGACCGCCTGGAGCGCGGGCTTTGGAGTTCAAGGTTGGTTTCGATTGAGTCAAGTGTCGGCTGCGATCTCGCCAATCAGGGCGATTGCATCGGTGGTTTGGATCCATGCCGTGGCAACGACCCCCGTCTGTTTTTTACTATGCGCTTTAGGACTCACTCGATCGTTTGATACCAATTCCCGCCAGGCTCTACTCGATTATGGTCCACGGGTTACGATGGTTTGCGTCGCAATTCCGAAACTTTGGCCTTGGATCGCAGCCTGTGCAGTCTGGAGCATTGCTATGACGGGAAATGACATGGTCGTTACCAATCTCTTTCAAGTCCCCACCATTACGGAAACCGTTTATCAACAGGTTCAATTCAACGACCTGAACGCGAGTTCGATTTTTCTCTCATGTTCCTTTGCCGCCTTCATTGGTATTTTCGTGCTTGCTTTGGCTTGGCCATTGCAATCGAGAATCGGTGGGGAGACAATCGCATTCAGCTCATCGGTCTTCCAAGCGTTTGAATTGCAGGGCGCATGGCGTTGGATAGGGATGATGCTTGGGTGGGCGATTGTTTCGATGGTCGCGTTAATCCCTTTAGCCAACTTGATCATCAAGGCAGGCTGGATCGCGACAATGGATAGCGATGAAATTCGGCGAGGTTGGTCGCCAATTGTGATGATTCAGTCCATCGTTCAATCGAAGACATTTGCAAATGAAATTGGCTGGAGCCTTCAATTGAGTCTGTACGCATCGTGTGTTGCTGTTGTGCTCGCTGGACTGGTTTTGGGATGTATTAGAGGCCGATGGTTAACGTGGTTGGCGATCGGACTGATGGCATTTTTGTTGGCGATTCCCGGACCGATCATTAATTTGGTTGTCATTTCCATTTTCGATCGCCGAGAGCCGGCGTGGCTTGGATTTTTAGCGGATCGCACTATGTGCGGCCCAATTCTCGCTCTGCAAAGCAGATGCTTGCCAATCGCGTTTGGAGTGCTCTGGCTTGCCGCGCAGCGCTTCAAAAAGACCAATGCCAACCTGTTGTCCTTGGACAGGGGGCTACCGTATTCAACCCGGATCTGGATTCTCATGACGGCAGTAAAGCAACCTATCGCAATAGCGTTAATGGTCGCATTTTTTGTGTCCTTCGCGGATCTATCAAGCTACCTTTTGGTGCAACCGCCTCAAGTAACCACGGTTGCGATGCGGATGTTCGATCTTTTGCATTACGGAATCAAAAATCGAGAGTCGGGCTTGGCATTGACCTTGGTTATCGCAAGTGCGTTACCAACTTGGCTGTTGCTTCGACGCACGGGTTGGTAGTCGATCGCCATGTGCATTGCCGGGTGAGTACACAGGGCCACTTGAAGCAATGAGTGGGCTTAGCGGTCGCACAGCTGCTGCTTGAAAAAATCGGTCATCATTTGGTATTGGTGATAGGCCTGATCGGGATCAATCACCCCGTGACGGTTGTTTGGATATACCATCAAATCGAACTTCTTGTTCGCTTTCTGCAGAGCATGCACGAATTGCATTGTGTTGGCGAGGTGGACGTTGTCGTCAATCTCACCGTGTATCAACATTAGTCGACCGTGCAAGTTTTTCGCGGACGTGACGACCGAGCTTGATCTATATCCTTCAGGATTCGCCTTGGGAGTGTCCATGTACCGCTCGGTATACACAGAATCGTAGTTGTTCCAATCGGTAACGGGCGCCCCCGCGATACCCGCACGAAACAGGGTGCTGTGGGTCATCGCGTAGGCTGTGAAGTAGCCGCCATAGCTCCAACCCCACATTCCGATCCTTTCCGAATCTACCCACGATTGCCTCTTGAGCCATTGGACGGCATCCTCTAAGTCTCGCATCTCCGTTGAGCCTAGGTCTTTGTATATCTTCGATGTGTCTGCTATTCCTTTCCCGAGGGCCGAGCGATTGTCGCAAAACAGAACGCAGACCCCTTGTTCTGCCATATACCTATGCCAAAGATCGCTTCGGTGCAGCCATGTGTTTTCGACGGTGGCTGCGGCGGGGCCACCATAGACGTGTATCAAAACGGGCATTTTTCCTCGCTGGCTTCGCTTGGCAAAATCCGAAGGTTTGTAAAGCATCGACTGCATCGGGAAACCATCTCGAGCGGCGATCTCAAACAGTTCCAAGCCCCCTTTTTTGAGGTAATCGAATCGATCATTGCGAAATCCGCCGACGAATCGAAGCTTACTTCCATCTTGCTTGCGCAACCATAATTGACTCGGAGTGTTCAAATCGCTGTAAGAATCGAAGTAGTAGTTGGCTTTTGGATGGACTTTCACTCGATGTGCCCCTGTCGATTCGCCTAGCGTTTCGATTTTGTTGTCGGTCAAATCAACTTTGAGTACGTCTGTGTTGATTGGAGACGACATGTGTCCCAGCAACCAAACTTCCCTGCCGTCCTCGGACACAAAGTCGATAGATTTGACGTCCCAATTCCCTTGAGTAACTTGGCTCCGTTTTCCATCGGAAGCAATGCGATGGACGTGCCGTCGTCCACCCACCGAGTCGCTTAGCCAAAGGAAACTACCATCTGGTAGCCAATGCGGTTCTTCGATTACATTTACCCAAGCAGCGGAGGTTTCCTGAACCAGTTTTCTTAGTTTCTTGGTTTGGAGGTCATAACCGCAAACGTCTAGCTTGCTTTGGATACGATTCTGAATTTCAAATACAACTTCGTTCGCCGGTCCTGGTCGCCAGCCAACGCGCACCACCAATCGATCCTCTGGGGCATAGTCGTTAAGCGGGATTTCCTGGCTTTTCCCATTCGAGACATTCACAACATGGAGCGTTACCAGTGGATTGGGTTGTCCACTTTTTGGGTATCGCGTCTCCTCGAGAGTTTGAGCGAACATCAGTGAGTTGTCGATTCGAAATCGCGGGACCGGGGTTTCGTCCAGTCTTAGGTAGGCGATCATCAATCCGTCCGGGCTCCACCAGAAACCCTTAAACTTCCCTCGGCCATAGATTTCTTCTTGATAGACCCAATCCAGTTTGCCGTTGAGAATTTCCGCATCATGGTCGACTGTCAACTGCCGAACCTCGGTGCTCTCACAATCGGCGACCCAAATATTGTTGGCGTGGATATAAGCGACATGCTTTCCCGTCGGGCTTATCTCAGCCAACTCTTTGACTTGGTCTGCCGCGTGTGTAATCTGGCGAACGGTATCATGCGGTGAGCCGGAGCCTAAGTTGCTTCCAACTTGAAAAATGTAGATATCCCCTTTGTGCTCAATCAATGCGTTTTCAAACTTGGCATCAAAAAAATCGAGGCGTCGAGCGACGTTGATTGCTTGGGATTCGCTAAACGCCTCCAACTTGGCCAATGCGTCCGCCAATCTTTTGGGACGGTCAAAGGGCTGCATAGCTCCTGTTTGGCAATCCACGGATTGCCATCGTCCAGCATTTTGCAGTAAGTAAGCTTCTTGATTGGGTAGCCACCTCGGCAACTCAATTGGAGCGGCCGCAAAAGAAACCTTTTTATTTGGATCGTAGATGTTTTCAAGCGTCAGTTCCTCGAAGGCAATTTCCGTCGAGGGGGTTTCGAACATGCCAAGGGGTTTCATAGACGTTGGGAGATTATTCAAATTGCCTTCAAGGCGAATGACGGGATACACCGAACCCTCTTGCATTGCAGGGTCGAAAAAATTCCAAAGAGCCAGCGAATCATCGGAGTGTGGCTCGAGCAAATAGGTGGCTAGGACGCCCAAGGGTTGTCGGGTTGGGACAATCCAGCCTGAGGTTGAATTCCATGGGATCTGTTTAGAGGTTACGGTAACTTTCCTAAGTGCATGGTATTGAAATTCTGGCAGATCCTTCTTGGTCTCAATGCGATATTGGTAAGCGGAGAGCGGGCTTAAGCCGCGAGCCGTCGCGGTATCGACCCAAGACATCCCTACACCATGCATCCTCAATCGTCCTATCGCCCAAGCGTTGTCCGCGGGGACGAAGTAATACTCGGGGGCATCGACACTTAGTGTGCTGGCTCCAACATTGATCAATTGCACTTCAAAATCAGTTGGGACGATCTCGGCTTTGCGCTTTCGATCTTTGGGAGTTGGGTAGCTGTTCTTCGTTGGATCTACATCTGCGCCGTGCTCATGATCGCTATCGTCCTCTACTGCGGCATCTCCGACCTTGGGCGGACTCGCGATCTTCTTGGCCCATGAATAGCCTTTTGCAAGCGTTGGCTTTTCATCCGCAACGATTTTCGCTTGGAGCGGAACCCTTATTGGTCCAGCGGCAGGAACTATGTTGATCATGGACTGCAAAGACTTTGCATTGCCTGTTATTTGCTTCAGGCAAGCGTCGACAAAAAGGTAGCTAGCATCGATACGACGTTGGTAGCTGGCATAGGAATACGATTCCACGAGGATTCCCATTCTGCCACGCAGACCCATGTATTCGGTGCTATAGCGGGGCTCATGACCGAAAGATTCCCATCGTTTGTGGTCGCCGCTGAAGTTTCCGTAATAGAAGGTTGGAATTCCCCGCGACGCCAAATCCGAAGTGATTTGTGGGAGCATATCGTTTCGCATCCATTGCACGATGGGTTGATTTGCCGCTGGGTTGTGCGGAACATCGTAGGTAAGATCGTATTGATGAAGAGAGCCGTTCGTCGTATGAGTATCGATGAGCACATCGGCATCCCAAGTGTCCAGCAGGCGGACCAGCGACCGTACCTCTGGCGAATCGAGTTTGATGAAATCGCGATTGAGATCCAAGCCGATAGCGTTTTCGCGAGTACCCATTCCTCGGTCTGGGCCCTCCTGTCCTGGTCGATGAAGCGTTCCAATACGTTCGTTTCCATCGGCGTTGAAGTTGGGAATGAAAACGAGGACAGCGTTGTCGAGGTATTTCGGCTCTGCGTCGGAAAGTAGGTCACGTGCCAAGGCCATGAGTGCTTCTTTACCGTCGCTCTCGCCGCTGTGAATCCCTCCCAAGAGAACGATCAATAGCCTTTCGTCCGACGGAGGAAGAGGCAGCGTAGGGTGCTGCTCCTTTGCCAAGATCAACGCTTGAATGGGTCGACCTTCCGTCGTCGCACCGATCCTGAATTGAGATGCGTACCGGCTTGAGTCATCAAGCCTTTGCAAAAAATCAAGGACTTCTTTTTCATTCGCGGTTGCCAGATAGTTCGAGCTTTCAGCAATCGTTGGCAGCGTTTTCTGGGTGCCAGCTGGCGGTTCTTTAGTGTTTGAAGGCACATCCTTTTCTTGGGCTTGGCTGCGTTGGCTCAAATTCAAGACGACGGTTAATGCAACTGCAAAAAGCACTCGCTGGAGCAAGCAAATACTGAACTGACCTGATAAGACAAGCATTGATGTTTTCGATTCCAATTTGGTGCTTAAATGTATAGCGATCGGGGACGCTCAGCTCGCGGTACACGACTGCTATTCTACCTAGACAACAGGTATGTCGCGAAGTCGCACCCGGTAGGTGCGGTGTTATGAATTATGACTGATGCAAAAACCCCGTAGGTCGATTGACGAATGTCGTTGGGGTGGTTACAATGCAGGGTGCAAAGGAGGCGTTTAATGCATTCCTCCGGTTTCGATATTTTCCCACAGGTGTATTTTGGTTCCGACTTCCATTAAACGATTTGGATGCAAAGCAGCAATTGCTTGCCTTCTCGTTTTTTGGTTTGTGGGAGTTGGCTTTGCCAGTAAAAGTCTCGCGAGCTGTGGAGATTACCTGCAGCACTCCCATACAAAATCGGTTGGAGTCGTGGGTTCGTTAAAGGACGCTGGCTCGGATGATTCGTCATTGCCCTCGTCCAGTTGCAAAAACGGTCGTTGTAGATCAGCACCGGTGTCGGTGCCAATTCAACCCTCCCGATTGATTGTTGTTCGACAGCAACCAAGTTACTTTAGCCTTTTCAGTTTCGCTCACGTTTGCATTTCGGCAGGCAGGATAGCGACGGAAAACGATTCGAAACCCATCGAACCATCTTTGGATCTTCTCGATCCACCTCCGCGAGCCGCTGTCTAGGGCTTCGCAACTCAATTGTATCCAAGTCATAATTCTAGGGGGCCTTGCCCGAAATTTGCTTGGTCATTCAACGAGTGCTAAGTGGTTTACCAAGTGTAAGCACTTCGAAGGAAGCTTTGTGGATTAATTGATGTGGCCATGTCGCGCTGCGACGCTGAATTGCCGGGTCGCCAAGCGACGTCAGTTACATCGAATTTCATCACTGAGCAGCGTGCACGGTCCAGTGGGCCATGTAACAAATGTTGTTCCAATTCGTTCGTGTTAGTTCTATTTATTTTGGTTAATTTACATTCATCTAGAAGGACTTTTTCCTATGCCTATTTTTTCCATTTCGATGTCACAAAAAAAAGGCTTCACCCTTGTGGAGTTGCTTGTTGTCATCGCCATTATCGGAATTTTAGTTGGTCTATTGTTGCCAGCTGTGCAGAGCGCACGCGAAGCTGCTCGACGCATGCAGTGCAGCAACAATCTTAAGCAATTCGGTCTAGCGATTCACAATTACGAATCCACGAACAAACGATTACCGGCAGGTCGAAGCCCATCGGGACTTTCGACTCATGCACAACTGTTACCCTACATGGAGCAAAATAACGCATTCAACATGGTTGACTTCAACGTGGCATGGAATCACATGAGCAACACATCTGCTCTTGCGGTAAACATTCCAACATTCACCTGTCCATCGGACCCTGTTTCGACCGTTCCTGTTGGATGGGCCGGTACCAACTATCGCAGCAATCAAGGTTCCGGCATTCTCAATGCTCTAGCCCCGTCGCTCTCAAGTGACCCGAATTATGGCTACCCAAATCCGAATGGTCCGTTTATCCCGTCAACCTATTTGCGCATGGCATCTATAACAGACGGGTTGTCCAACACAGCCGCATTTAGCGAACACGGCAAAGGAGACTTCAGCAATGCGATTTCAACTCCAATGGATACCTTCTGGCCACAGACCAACCCCACCACGCCAGATGAAGCGGTTCGGGATTGCAAAGCCATAAATCCACTTGATTTGCAATTCCAGCGTAACAGCAACGTAGGAGCACCGTGGTTGCAAGGTAGTCACACGACCAGCAACTACTTCCACGTTGCTCCACCTCAAAGCCGATCGTGTATGTTCCCTCCGGGTAGAATTTCCACTACCGCCAAGAGTTATCACACAGGTGGAGTTCAGGTCGCTCGCTGCGATGGTTCCGTCACATTTGTTGGCCAGAGCATCGATCTCGCCGTGTGGCGAGCTTTCGGTTCCTGCAACGATGGCCAGGTTCTTTCGTCGGGAGCATTTGAATAATGCTAATCATTTCAGATCTAAATCGAAGAGGATTCGCATCTATTGCCTTGGCGATGTTGTTGGTGGGTTGTTCGCCGACCACGGCCCCAATGTCCGACGCTGCGAAAGCCAAAGAGCTCCTGCAGAAAATGCTTGGAGAATGGCAATCAGGCACCAAGCTGGGCGAAATCAAAAAGCTCAGCCCGCCCGTTTATATAACTGAAGATTTGTGGCGAAACGGTGCCATTCTAGATGAATTTAGCTTAGCAGACGACAGCGAGGTTTTGGGAAGCAACATCCGCATTCAAGTCAAATTGAAGTGCTCAAGTAAAAATGGCAAAGTGGTCGAACGATCGGTTCGCTATCTAGTTACGACTCAGCCTGCACTAACAATTGCCCGCGAAGAAGGCTAACGGCGATTGAAACAATTACTTCTGTTTTGAAAAAAGTATCGGGAAAAATTATGAAGTTTTTATTACGTCGATTCGGCTGTTGCGTTGCATTCGGAAGTGTACTGTTTCAGCTCGGAGTATTGATCGGACAAGAGGTTATCGGGACGAGATCAACTCCGCTGACTCGTCCGGAGCTCAAGCGTTTGATCGAAGAAGTTAAAGTCCGGGTACCGCGAATACCACTCCCGGAGCTGACGGATTCTGATCGTGAAAAGTTGGGGGACCAAGCCGATAGCTACGAGAGTAGGATTCGGCATCATTACATCAACGGAATCGAACCGATGCGATCCATTGCTCCAACAGCATCAAGCCCCACGTCCAATACTGCTCGCAATGGTCAGTCGGTAACCGCGTCGCGTGAACAAGACCCGGCTTATACGTTGGACAATGCCTTTAAGATTGAACTTTTCTGGATCGTATCTCGAGTCAATAACTGCCAGTACTGTATTGGGCATCAAGAATCGAAATTGCTTGGAGCAGGTCGATCAGAAGATCAGATTGCTGCCTTGGATGGCGATTGGTCGGAGTTTGAGCCGGCACACCGTCAGGCATTCGCCTTTGCAAGGAAGTTTACGTACCAGCCATACCAACTTGGCGATGAGGATATCGATGGTTTGAAGGCACACTATACCGACAATCAGATTTTGGAAATGATCCTATCCATGTCGGGAAACAACTCGATCAATCGTTGGAAGGAAGGTATTGGAGTGCCGCAGCGTGCAGATGAGGGAGGATACTCGCGTCTCGCAACACTCGGCCAAAATGGATCAACTGAGATCGATCCCAAATTGCCACGCGGCACCTACCTCACTCCAACCTCAGCGGCATTTGAAAAAAAGGTTTCGAAGGTGGCAGTGTTTTCGGGATTAGAGAATTTTGCGGCCACGTCATGCGCAACCCTGAGCCAACGACCACCGCTTGAATCGCGCGAGCTCGTTAAAAAAATGCTGTCGGATTGTCGAACTCGCAAGTCACGATTGAGTTTGGTCGATGATGAGCACGCTCGCATGGCAATTCCGGGTTCCGCGTCCATAGATGAAGCGTTGCCTACCTGGATTCGACTCATCGCCAATTTTCCAAAAGCTGGAACAAGTCGATTTGAGACGTATCGCGATGCGGAAGGCAAGGGGAATATTTCCCTTTTGTTCAAGGCTCAATTGAACTGGATTTTGGCACGCCAGGATCGAGCTTGGTATGCATTGGGGTTAGCGCAATCTCAATTGCGGATGCTAGGTCAAACGGAGGATCAGATTTTCGCACTGGACGGCGATTGGTCTGATTTTTCTGCGCGTGACCGGGCACTTTTCCAAGTTGCTAGGCAGCTTGGAACATCGCCTGTAGTCCTGTCAGACGACACCGTCAAGAATGCCGTGCAAGTCGCAGGCCCCCGAGATGTCGTTCAAACGATCAGCTACACGACCTCAAGGGCTTCGTTCAATCGACTTACCGAAGCGGCCGGACTGCCCCTATAGCCGGAAGGCATTACAGAATGGATGGTCATGCTTGCTTGGATGGGCTTTCTGGAGTGTCACCCCTTCGCGAGTTACCTAGGTTGTAGATGAAGGGGATTTTTGGAAATGCAAGATTTTTTAAAAATAAATGCTTTACCTGCGAACCTTATGAACGATACCATAGTCTGACTGGTGCCATGGGAAGTTTCTTCTCAAGGCAATAATTTCTAGTTTCATCGTCATCTCTCAATCTGCGCCTAACGGTGTAGGGAGGCTGCCATGCGTAAAGTCAATTTTGCTCAACGTTGTGCCAATGTGATCGCTTCAGTGCGAACAAGCGCGATTGTGGCGGGCAATTTGGTGCGCCAGCTCCTCCTGCATCTTCTACATGCGCTGACAGGTACGTCGAGTAAATCGCCGGGCAACGAACGCCCCGAGATTTATTCGTGGTCCAGAGGTTGGTTGGGTTTTATGGGGCCAATGATGGTTCCCGTCAAATCTAGCTTATCCATAAGGTCCACAAGCAAACGCGATAGTTAATCGATTCGCTTCAAAAAAGCTTGCTTCATCCAACTGCCTAGCAAGCTTTCAGAAAAACGTACCCACGGCAGTTGGCACGCGAAAAAGTCTAGGTGTTGAGTTTTAGCTGACTCCTCGGAATGATAAGCATTCCTCGGGAACGCCTGCTAAATCGCACCACTCTCAAGACATCAACACCCCCAAATTCTCATCTTTGAATCGGCCGGTTGATCGATCCAATTGGTGAGCTAGATGGAATAGTGTCGTTGTTTTGATCAAGACCTCTCGCGTGGCATCCAAGAATCCATTCCATGAAGCTGACTTCGCTTGAAAAGCGACCGATCCGCAGTGGAATTCAACGAGAGACGAAATGATTATGACACTGACAACTTCCCGAATCGATGCCTACGAAGATCTGAGCCTGACCAGCGTTGTGGACTTGGTAATCCAAGCCCAAAGCGGAGATCGCAGCGCTCAAGAACAGCTCTATTGCCGATTCCAGCAACATGTTTTGTCGATGGCTTACAAGCGATTGGGAAACTGGGATGAAGCACAGGAGTTGAGCCAAGATGTTTTCATTCAAGCGTTTCGCAGATTGAGCCAGTTGAAGGTACCGGAAGCATTTGGCGGATGGTTGCGACAGATTGTTCACCGAATGGCGATCAATCGTGTTACGCGACGACCAAAGCCGATGTCCGTAGATCACGAGATCTTGGAGGCAACTGTTACGTGCCATAGCGATCCATTGGATGCAGTTTTGAGCGGTGAACAAAAGATGCAAGTTCATCAAGGCTTGAACCGATTGGGTGATCTCGACCGAAAGACCTTGGTCGCGTTCTACTTGGACGGTCAAAGCTTGAACCAGATGAGCGATTCTTTTGCAGCTCCAATCGGAACGATCAAACGTCGATTGCACGTCGCAAGAAAGAGATTGGCAAAGGAATGCGAAATGCTTCAAGCGGTCTGAGCCGAAAGTGCAACGGCACGCGAGTGCCTTTATTTACTTACTCGAGTTCAGACTGAAAACTACCATTTGTCGCCGACGTTCTGGCGAGCGAAGCTACGCTCGCCAGAGCATGTCAGCCTCTCGATTTAATCGGAATTAGTATCTTCCGCGGGAAACATTTGCGTTCGCACTATTGGTGTTGGATACGGCGGGACCGGATGGTGCACCTTGCGGTTGATTTAGTTGTGTCGACACTGGACCGCGATACTCGATCAGAAACAATGCATCGGTCCTCTGGCCGGTTGGGGCAGGAAGAATCTTATTCAAGCCAAAAATGGTTGGTGGATTGCCGCTAAGCAGCGTATTGTTCACTTGGCCTGCAGGTGCAGCAACTACCCCACAGGAAAGCAATAGAACTTGATCCGATGGCCAACGGAATCGTTCGTGCAACCGCCACGAAACCAATTGAGGTACCTCGATTTGCACAGTTTGTGTTTGGCTCAATGGGACTTGCAAATCGATCGATACGTTGTTGAGTCGCTCCACTTGGTCTATTTCGCACTTGAGCATCAGGTCAACGGAGCGACCATCTAGGCTCATTAGAGGGCTGAATTGCAACTTGTAACCTTCGTGGATTTCATCCGATACCGGGGTGAATGGTGGCCAAGTCGAGGTCGAGTTGCGTTGATACTCTCGGAGGTAATTGCGTGAACGGAGTTGCTCTAGCGTTTGCGATTGGCCGTTGATCATTTGAATATCGATAGCTTGCATCTCACGGACGTCGATGCGTGTTCGCAATTGTGCCATGAATATCGCTGCGTTTTCCTTAGGCATCAACCAAGCTTGAACTCCCGGCGTTTCGACTGGGGCCGATCGCATGAGCCCTGTTGTTTTGGTTCGCCAGTTTGGGTTGCCGACCGTGATGAGACGAAGACCGTAAACCTGTGGTTCGGTCAGTCCGTTCACGAACTTTTCATAGATCTGAGCTACTTTTTTCTGCATATCAGCGTTGTGATAGACTCGCAACGCAGATCGATCGGCGTTTAGAATTCCCATCGGTTCGTTGAACCAAACGTCTGTCCCTGTCTCGCGAATGATCCAATCGATGATGACTTGTTGCGGGCGTTCGACGTTTTTCAAATTCTGAGTGTATGGGCGAATGTCGTACTCGACCCATTGTTGACCGTTTGCATTGGGGAGGTCCATTCTGCCAATCGGTTTTGGTGTGTTCTCTCTAGAATTATGGGTTTGAACCGCCAAGCTTTCCATGGTTGGGACCGAAGGAGTTCCGCCCGTACCGGGTAAATTCCCGGTTGCAATCGGAACCGGACTTGGCGACGTCTGGGCGGATAGCCTTTCAGCCAAGTTGAGCAGATTCAGAACAGCCAATGGGAATGCACAAATCGCTTGAATTCTCATTTTCTAACTCATTCCCATGGCATTGCGTCACTTTCAAAACTCCTGGCTTGTTAATAGGAAATACTCTTGGAACTGCCAATGTCAGTTTGGACCGGGAACGGGCTCACGGGCTCCCAATGCGAGTTCCGAATTTCAAAAAATCAAGCAAGTTTTCGGAAATTTTCATGGCTTAGCGAAACGAAGAGAATTGCGGTGTGTTAATAATACGATTGGTCCAGCTATTGGGTGCCGGGACCTCATCTCTTCCGTTTATCTCAATTGAGGTTAACAAATGCGAATCAGTCGTACTTTTTCTAAAATCTTATTTATCGGCTGCATTGTGTTTGCCGCAGTTCCAAATGCGTTTGGCCAAGGAGGCGGCGGTGGGGGACGAGGTGGCCCCGGTGGAGGAGGAGGCGGTCGTGGAGGCTTCGGCGGCGGGGGGATGTTTGGCGGTGGAGGTATGGCATCGCTTTTGAACATTAAAGAGGTCCAGGTAGAACTGAAGATGGACGAGGATCAGGTCAAGGAATACGAAGCCGCAAGTAAAGAAATGCGCGATGAAATGATGGCCATGTTCGGTGGCGGACGCGGCGGAGCAGGTGGGCCTGGCGGAGCAGGTGGGCCGGGCGGAGGTGGTGGTGCTGGCGGTGGTGGTGCTGGAGGACAGGGCGGTGGCGGGGCTGGTGGACGTGGAGCTGGTGGCCGTGGCGGAGCGTTTGGTGGAATGAGCCCCGAGGATCAAAAAAAGATGCGAGACAACATGAATGCTCTCCAAGCTAAATCGGAAGCCAAGCTGGGTGAAATTTTGGATCCAATTCAAATGGATCGGCTGGTTGGACTTTACCTCCAACGGGATGGGGTTCGTACTTTCGGCAGCAAAGCGATATCGACTCGACTTGACATCACCAAGGAACAACAGTCCAAAATTGCAGAGCTTGAGGCAAGCGCTGGCGAAGAAATGCGGGCCGCGATGACCCCGGGCGCCGATTTCAGAGAGATAATGGATAAAGTTCGCAAAGATGGCGAAGAAAAGACGATGGCCATAATGACTGCTGATCAAAAAGCAAATATCGAAAAGTTGAAGGGGGCGAAATTCGAGTTTCCAGCTCCTCCAGCTCGTGGCGGACCTGGCGGCCCAGGTGGTCGTGGTGGCAATCCTCAATAACAAAGATTGACCCTTTAATTAATCGGCGGAGGCTGGGAGAATACCCCGGCCTCTTTTTATTACTGCGATCAATTCCAGTTCTGTTCGTTTCCCTTTTTCAATGCCATTCGACAACATGCATAGACTATTCACTCTTGCCATTTGCTTTCCGTGTCTATCGTTCACGCTGGGGGCTTCTTGTCTAGGTGGGGATGAGCACGTCGAGATCTCGGAACAAGCTCGCAAGATTCATCAAGCCTCCTACGTTTGGGATGGGCACAACGACTTGCCTTGGGCAGCTCGCGAACGCAACGACATTCGGTTTGAGAAAATAGATCTTTGGAATGAACCAAAATTGCATACGGACATTCCTCGACTTCGAATCGGGAACGTGGGTGCTCAGTTTTGGTCCGTATTCGTACCCGGCAAGACGCGTCAGGCAGGAACTGCATTCCAAACCACCATGGAGCAAATCGATTGCGTTTATGCGTTGGTCAAAAAGTACCCGGACGTATTTGAAATTGCTTTGACAGCATCGGATGTTGAACGCATCCAGAAGTCGGGAAAAATCGCATCTCTGATGGGTGTTGAAGGCGGGCACTCGATCGAAAACTCACTTGGCAAACTGAAGGAGTTATTTTCACGAGGAGCGAGATACATGACATTGACTCACGGCGATACGCTCGACTGGGCAGACGCAGCTACAGACGAATCCAAAAATGACGGACTGTCCCCATTTGGAGAAGAGGTCGTTCGAGAAATGAATCGGATGGGGATGTTGGTTGACCTTTCACATGTTTCTCCCGCCACCATGTCTGACGCTTTGAACATAACGAACGCTCCCATTATTTTTTCGCACTCTTCTGCGATGGCGATAGCGGATCATCCACGAAACGTACCTGACGACATTTTGCTGCGAGTCAAAATGAACGGTGGTCTTGTCATGATTAACTTCTTTTCCGGATTCGTGGTGCCGGAGTCAGCCAGGAATCTCAAAGACATGTTTGGCGCGCGACGCGCCATTGACAAGGAGTTTGGAAGCGACAGCGATGCAGGTAAGAATGCAATGCTGAAATGGAAAGCTGCACACCCGAGCCTCCCCGGGGATATCACGATTGTGGTTGAGCATATCGATCACGTCGCCAAAACAGCCGGTATTGATCACGTTGGTTTGGGTGGGGACTTCGATGGCGTGGACATGTTGCCTAAGGGACTCGAAGATGTTTCAAAATACCCAGCAATCACAGAGCTGTTGCTAAGAAAGGGATACTCAGAAACAGATATTCAC
This sequence comes from Pirellula sp., assembly GCA_031361585.1. Taxonomy (GTDB): domain Bacteria; phylum Planctomycetota; class Planctomycetia; order Pirellulales; family Pirellulaceae; genus JBKCUI01. Next base: position 37,219 of record JANLRK010000307.1, read on the forward strand.
AAGATCATGTCGGGCAATATGATGCGAGTGCTGAAGGCCTGCGAGGCAGCAAAAGGTTGAAGGCATCGCGCAGGATTTTTCAGAGTGTCACACGGCCCAGGGGGCCATGCTACAGTGTCATACGGCCCAGGGGGCAATGCTACCAGAATATTTCAGTCAATCAGCTTGTTCTGGATTTGCTGGCGGCATCAATTTCCTACGCGCATCATAGGCATACCAATCCTCAACTCGCTTACGCGCCCACGGAGTCTTTCTCAAAAACACAAGACTGGACTTCACGCTTGGGTCGATCTGAAAACACCGAATCGGGATTTGCCGACCCAATTCTTGCCAGCCATGACGATCTACGAGCCTCACGATCATCATTTCTAACGTAATCCCATGCAACGGATCGCGTGAAGTGGCTTTCTTGCGAGGTAGTTCGTTTGGATCAGCAGACTCGGTCATTCTCAGTGAACTCGCTGGCCAGGCACTGCACCCGAGTCAATGCCGAGCAAGTAGACTTCATTGCCGCCAGGGCCGGCTGCTGTGACCATCCCCTCGCTCATGCCGAACTTCATTTGCCTTGGTTGCAGATTCGCAACGATGACAACAAGCCTTCCTTGCAATTGTTCCAAGGTGTAGGCGGCTTTGATTCCAGCGAACAAAGTACGCGTGTGCTCACCCCCTAAACTCACTGTCAGTTTGACCAGTTTTTTTGCCTCGGGAACTTCTTCGGCTTTGATGATTCGGGCCACTCGCAAGTCGACTTTGGTAAAGTCATCGATCGTACACATTGGAGCGAGTGGCTCTTGCAACAGCGCGTCGCCTGAATCGGTGGGTCCTGCAACTTCGCTTATGCTTGCGACTTCGGGGGTGGCTAAAACGGCATCTTTGCTTTCTTCGATCATGGCTTGGACTTTCTCGGGTGCAATACGTTGTAATAGGTGTTCGAACTTGGAAATACTCGTTCCAACCAAGGGTGTTTGACTATCCTTCCAATGACAAGTCTTCACTTGCAAGAGCTCGTCGCATTGCTCTGAGAGACGCGGCAATACCGGTGCAAGATAAACGCAAAGCTGCCGGAAGAGATTCAATACGATGGTGCAGACTTCTTGAAGTCGTACTTGTTGTGTAGGGTCTTTCTTCAGTGTCCACGGAGCGGAGTTTTCAACAAATGCGTTGGCTTGATCTGCTAACTCCATGATCAGTCTCATGGCTCGCGAGTAGTCGAGTTGCTCGTAGGCTTGTGCGATTCGCTCGCCGGCCGCGGCTCCAGCGGCGAACAAGCCTCCGTCATGCGGGTACTCAACCGAGAGGCCCAATGGTTGAGCAAATCTTGCCGTTCGACTGGCCAAATTTATGACCTTGCCAACCAAATCCGAATCAATTTTACTAACAAACTCAGCGAGGTTCATGTCGATATCGTCGAGCTTCGGGCCGAGTTTTGATGCGTAATAGTAGCGAAGATAAGCGGGATCGAGATGCTTGAGGTAGGTGGCCGCTTGGAATTGAGTGCCTCCTCGTTTCGACATCTTCTCTCCATTCACGGTGAGGAAACCGTGGATGTGCACAAATGAGGGGAGCGAGTAGCCAGCAGCTTTAAGCACACCTGGCCAAAACAACGTATGGAAGTAGGTGATGTCTTTGCCGATAAAATGATGAATCTCGGTCCCCTCGCTCCGCCACCAGTCGGCTAGCGACTCGCCATTCAGCTTGCACCACTGCAAAGTCGACGCGATGTAACCGATCGGTGCGTCGAACCAGACATACCAAAAATTGTTTGGACTATCTGGAATTTCAAACCCAAAATAAGGCGCGGGCCTTGAGACATCCCAATCGCGAAGTGGATTTCCAAGAAAATGACCCTTGAGGTAGTTGGCCACTTCGGATTGCAAGTGTTCGCCGCATTGGGTCCACTCCTCAAGAAATGCGTGTTGCTTTTCAAGCTGAACAAACAGGTGGCTTGCCGATTTGGTAACCGGAGTCGCTCCGCTGAGCGTGCTAACTGGGTTGATCAATTCGGTTGGTGCGTACGTTTCCGCGCACCTGCTACAGTTGTCACCAAACTGATCTTCGGCTTTGCATTTGGGACAAGTCCCCTTGACGAATCTGTCAGCAAGAAAGGTCCCGGCAACGGGATCGAAAAGTTGCTCAACGTCTCGTTCCGCAACAAGTTCGGCGGCTCGCAACGATTTCCAAATATCCTTGCAAAGCTCGTAGTTTTCGGATGAGTTTGTACTGCCGTAGTGATCAAAAGAGATACCGAATCCAGCGAAGTCGCGTTCATGGGCGGCTTGCATATCGGCAATCAATTCGGACTCCGGTCTCCCTTCTTGCCTAGCGCGGATCATGATTGCCGTGCCATGTGTATCATCGGCGCACACGAAAAGGCATCGATGGCCTCGCAATCTTTGGAAGCGGACCCAGATATCGGTCTGAATGTATTCGACCAAGTGCCCCAAATGGATGTGGCCATTTGCATAGGGGAGCGCGGCGGTCACCAAGAGTTTTCTATCGGTCATTTCAATCTAGCGTTAGCGTGTGGAGTGCGACAATATTATCTTAGCATCGTGTGGGAAATAAGTGAGATAGGCTTCCCGCCTGTCACAATGGAATCGACATGCTGGTAGCCTATCCAACACTATGTCGACCAATCCAGAATGACTTTTCCCGATTGGCCTTTTTGCATTGCATCGAAGCCTTTTTCAAATTCGGAATAGTGAAATCGGTGTGTTATCACCGGCGAGATATCCAGTCCACTATCCAATAAGACCGACATTTTGTACCAAGTCTCGTACATCTCGCGACCATATATGCCTCGAATGGTCAGCATATTGAAAACAACCAAATTCCAATCGATGGCAATCGGCTCTGACGGGATTCCAAGCATTGCAATTTTGCCACCATGACACATATTGGCAAGCATAGTTCGCAGCGCCGCAGGCGCTCCGGACATTTCAAGCCCCACGTCGAAACCCTCGCGCATTCCTAGATCTTCCTGAACTTCAGCCATGGTTTGTTTCCCAGCATCGACTGCTAGAGTTGCCCCCATTCGTTTTGCAAGATCCAGGCGAAATGGATTTACGTCGGAAACTACAACGTGACGCGCGCCGGCATGTCGTACGACCGCCGTCGCCATCAAACCTATAGGTCCGGCTCCTGTAATTAGGACATCCTCACCCAAACAATCGAAGCTGAGTGCGGTATGCACGGCATTGCCAAGCGGATCGAAGATCGATGCGATATCGTGATCAATCGATGGGTTGTGATGCCAAACATTTGTCATGGGGAGAGAAATGTACTCTGCGAACGCGCCAGTCCTGTTGACTCCAATCCCCTGCGTATCTTTGCATAGGTGTCTGCGGCCAGCCAAGCAGTTGCGGCATCGTCCACAAACCACGTGCCCCTCGCCAGAAACCAGTTCGCCTGGAAAGAAATCCGTTACATTCGACCCAACCTCGACTATCTCTCCGACAAATTCGTGGCCCACTACCATTGGGACGGGAATGGTCTTCTGAGCCCAGGCATCCCAGTTGAAAATATGTAGGTCCGTACCGCAAATTCCAGTTTTCTCAACGCGTATCAAACAATCGTTGATCCCGATTTTTGGAAACGGTACGTCTTGGAGTTCGAGTCCAATGTCTCTTTTTGATTTTACTAAGGCTTTCATTTTCGCTCATCGATTGAGTCAGGTCTTATCGAGAGCATTAGCCTACCTTTAGAAAAGCATCCGAAACAGGCCCAATTCCAAAGGGCAACCCCAAGGTAGCATGGCCCCCTGGGCCGTGTGACAATCGTGCCCTGGGCCGTGTGGCAATCGTGCCCTGGGCCGTGCGGCAATCGTGCCCTGGGCCGTGACACTCGGGCCAAGGCCCAAGTTTACGTCAAAACACTCCCGAGGCTCGCCTATGCCATATTGCAGCGGTTCCAAGCAGCTTCGTCGATGCTATTCTCCGATGAAGGCGAAACCATTGAACTGTCCTCACACTTGTGGCTTGCTTCCATGCGTCGTACTTGAACCCAGGTCTGCACCAAATCAGATAGGGTCCTTGATTGGAGTTTCGCCATGGCCCTGGAACGTCTGGATTCAACCGTGCGGACGGCAACTTTAAGCGCGGCCGCGATCTCCTTGTTCATATTTCCGTCAACCACCATATCAATTACCGCCCGTTCAACGCCCGTGAGGCTGCCCACCCGGGACATGATCTGCTTTTCTTTTTCTGTACGGGCACAATCGGTTTCAGGCGAGGTGTAATGAAGACGGCGAACCATGCCGGCGAGCCCAACGACAACACCATCTTGGATGATGTGAACTCGCCAGTACTTTAGCTTTAATCTGCCACCGTCGCGATCAAAAACTTCGCAGACACTTCCGGCAGATGTGGGTTGCTGAGACTCACTACTACCGATGGTACGAAAGTGAATATTGCATGGGGCATCGGTTAGAAAATCCGAGAATAGACGATTCAGCCACTGTTTTGGATCGTGATTGAGGACCTGCTCAGCGGAATTGCTGAGGAACTTTATTCTTCCATTCAAATCGTGACTGTAGAACGCTAATTCGTCTTGAATGGCATCTGTTAGAGCTGGCATGAAAACGCTCGGGTGAACGAGAGCCGAATCAGCTTTCAATTGTCCGCTATGGTCGAGCAAATGATTGGCATTGGGCACGTCTGAATACTCCAAAATCGAACGAATTAAATAATGATTGCTTTACATTTGTCGTAAAACGCAGGAATACCGAAGAACGCGACTATTTGCGATTTCGTCCGCAATCATTCTGATAAAATATTCCGTTTTCGTTGTTTAGCGCGCTTGAGGAACCAGTATTCCATTGGGTAGGCGGCACCCTTGTACATTTCTGGAAAAAACATTAGGTTCCTCTTTTTCGACAGGAAGTCTTGTTTACACAGCTGAGCCATCGCGCCTAAGCATCCATGAGCCAGTTTCTTTTTCACTACGTCCGGCTTGAGCCCCCTACCTGGGTATTCTTGTCTACGCTCTTGGTCGTAGGACTTTTCCTGATGTTTCACAGGTTCTGGTCGTTACGAAACCTGGACATCTTGCTAGTTCTTGCCTTCACGCCGGGAATGATGATGGTTTATGAAGGCAGACAAAGAGCCTTTCCATCGGAGTTGGTTGCAGTCCAAAATGGGCAAGAAGTTGGAGGTGCAAGCAATTCCATCCCAACTGAAACATTGGAAGCCAATTTGATTTGGCCGCCCCAGAAGCTTCTTTATTGGGGCTTCATTTGGCTTTTGATTTGCGCTGGATTGACCGTCTTGCGGATGCTCTTGGATACAACCATCGTACGCCGTCCACTTTTGGATCCTAATCTAAGTAGCGGAGGCATGCTTTTTCTGGGTACTTCATTACTTGTTTATCTCATGGTAAACGTCGCAACGAGCAGTCCCGTCGAGCAGCGTCGAAGCAGTCCGGAAATTGGGCCAGGTTATGTGCTGCTAAGCGCATTACCACAAATCTCTACAACGCCGCAGACATCGCCAACGGATAGCCCTTCGTCTGAACTTGCGCGTAGTAATTTGCCGCTAAGCCTAGCAAGAGTGCTTGCGATTGGCGCCAATTTGACGTTGGTATTTTGCATTTTAGCAATCGGATATTGGCACTTCGGCAATTTCAAAACGGGGGTCGGGGCAGCGACTTTTTATCTGCTTCTTCCCTACACTGCCCATATGACTGGCCGTGTAGACCATGTGGTTCCCAGCGCGCTCTTACTGCTTGCGGTTCTAATGTATCGGCAACCATTCGTCGCGGGCTTATTTCTCGGCTGTGCCGCTGGGGTTGTCTACTACCCCTTTTCCTTGTTGCCCCTTTGGTGCAGTTTTTATTGGCAAAGAGGAATCAAGCGATTTACAGGTGGTTTCGCTGTTTCCATTGCGGCCTTGGTTATTGCCATGATAATCTTGCACCCAAACAACTTATCTCAGGACTTGAGTTATATGTTTGGACTGAAGGTGGTCGCAATGAAGGGTATGGACGGCATTTGGGGACTGGGTTGGTACTCCGTCATGCGAATTCCAATCATTGTAATCTTTGTACTGTTGAGCCTGTCTTTTGTTGTATGGCCAGCGCAAAAAAACCTCGCCACTTTATTGAGTTGCTCCTCAGCAATAATGGCGGCTACGCAGTTTTGGCATGGATTTGGAGGAGGCCTTTATTTGGCTTGGTTTATCCCGCTTGCATTACTAACCATCTTCCGACCGAATCTTGACTATTGCATTGCATTGGAGGTGGTTCGCCCAACCCGAAGAAAAGCCAGCCGTAAAGCTTTATCGACAAGTTCTACTGAGCCCGATCTTGCGCCGCCTGCTACGTAGAATATGGGATAGGCTTCCAGCCTGTCGATCATGATACGACAGGCTGGAAGCCTATCCCACAATGCAATGTTTGAGTTTACCTTTTGATCGCAAAACGCGAATTGCGAGCCACGTAAAATTTTGGGTCGTCAATGATCCAATCGGTCGTCCAATCGCGTCCATTATCACCATTGACTACGTTGTAAAAGAAAGAGCGGACTTCTTCGCATCGATATCCGTATGGCATGGCAGAAGCGAGGTAATCGTCGCGGGTTAGCTCTTCTACACCTGGTTTTGCGAAGTAATGTGTTAGTCCGTCTGGCGTAAAAGATATTCCGAGAGTCCACCAGCCCATTGTTTTGATTTCTGGGCCCATAAAATCTCCCCCGCGCTTGTCTGCTCGAATTCGAAAGTGTGCATACGAAACTGCATTGCCATTTTCGTTTCGCGTGGCTCTTAGGATGAACAATCCGGGCCAATAGATTTCGTCCTTTTCTTGCTTGGACGCAAACAAGAATTTAGACTTTGTCTCTTGAACTGTCGTTTCCACTGCGGCACGAAACGCAAAATGCGGCCCGTTCCGCTTCTCCCAATTTTCAATGGGTGGCAGATAAACTCTCGTCGTCATGTTTGGAGACTGGTCTACTCGCACAGTCCCCCCTAGGCGATACTGCACATTGCAAATGAAATCGTCTTGATGCATTGTAAAACTGGGGGACTTTGGAACTCCCGTTTGAAGCGATTTGAGCAGTAGCGATCCTTCGCTTCCCGCTATACCACCGCGTGGAGTAGGAACTCGTTTTACCACATCCGGATGTCCTCTTTTCGCCCCCTCATACCATCGACCATTGGTGGATTTGCCCATTGGCATGCGTTGCTTTTCGTCAATGTCTTCCGAACTTTTTGGGTTATTTGGAACGAAGTCCCAAGCTTCGTCTTCGAAATCGTCACCGACTTGTGTCAAATGCACTCCTGTTCCAGGAACTAGAATGTCGGTTGCGTTCTGACCGAATACCGTAGTTATCACAAGACCAATACTGAATCCGACCGATAAAAAACAGTAACGTAGATTCATGATTCTGCGGTTCCCAAAGCAAATGGTAACTTTTGCCGATTCGACGACGTCAATTGCGTATCGACAGGAAAAACCGTTAGAATCGTAGTTATTACCTAGGGCTACCAAACTGAACGCAAACTGCGTAGCTTACCTTCGCAATCAACACCAACTCGAAACTTCCATAGGCCAAGTACTTGAACTCAATCGAGCCACCCTCAAAGCCAGACGACATAGGAACCAAGACGACTTCGACAGATAGGTTACAATCCAGCCCAGGATCGCAGATCGTTAGCCGGCTTGGTGAATCCGCCAAAATTACGGCTATCATCGCGATCATGTTGGTAGCGTTTTGGTTGGTGAAATGGAAATTGCAAAAAGCCGACGTTACGATTGAGAAAGTTCGTGAAGGCATTTCCAACGTTCCGTATTGGCAGATAGGCCTGGCGTTGGCGTTGACCGCGCTCAACTATCTAATTTTGACAGGATACGACTGGATTGCAGTTCGCCATCTGAAAAAGACCTTACCGATGTCCAAGATAATGACTGGAGCAATTGTCGGCTATTCCTACGGGAATGTCCTTGGTTGGCTTCTCGGAGGGAATGCGGTTCGCTATCGACTTTACTCGACATGGGGGTTTTCTCTCATTGAAATCGTTGCATTTGTCACGATCTTAGCAACGACTTTTTGGCTAGGTCTGTTTCTGTTGGCAGGCGTTGCTTTCGTGGCGTTGCCTGTTCACCTTACCGAAGATGTAAGAGAAAAACTCATCCTGGATCACCATGTTTGGGGATATCTATTTCTTGCCTCCATCACGGTATATCTACTTGCGTGTACATTTTATAGAAAGCCGATTCGCATTCGCGACTTTGAAGTGACTTTGCCGCCGTTTCGCCTTTCGGCAATGCAGCTCTTGGTTTCGGCTGGTGACTTCCTCCTAGCATCCTTAGTGCTTTACTGGCTAATTCCTCATCAAGGCAATCCAGACATCAATTTTTCAACGGTTTTGATCGCGTATTTAACGGGACAAATTATCACGGTTCTGACTCACGTCCCGGGAGGATACGGCATTCTAGAAACTGTGCTCCTCACTTTTTTTCCTGAAGAGGCGTCGGTATCGGTGGTTGCGGCGGTTGTGCTGTTTCGAGTCATCTACTACTTCCTGCCTTTTATTCCTGCAACCGCTTTGGTCTTGTATAACGAGTATCGCGTTAAGCATCGCCCCGTCGAAATGAATAAACGAGACTAGGATCCCACAATCGACAGCCAGGAAGCCTATCCCACGTAAAGGGCATGTGACAAGAATTCTAACCCAAGACCCCCAATCGCAGTCGTGGCAACAGGCCATGAAGCGAGCAATTCGTAGTTCAACGGAATTGTGCAAAGCCCTCAAGCTCGACATCCAAAAGGTTCATGTCTCTGCGGACGGCGAAAAACAGTTCCCGGTTTTCGTGCCGCTTGAATTTCTTCGCCGTATGCGATCCGGTGATGCGAACGATCCTCTCCTGCTGCAAGTCTTGCCTCGAGCCGAGGAATCGGTTGTCGATCCAGACTTCGAATTCGACCCCGTTGGCGACTCCAAAGTTGAAAATGCTCCTGGTTTATTGCATAAATATGCTGGACGGGTTTTGTTGATTCTGTCCGGTGTTTGCGGGATTCACTGCCGTTATTGCTTTCGACGTCACTATCCGTATAGCTCGGCTCCCAAGAGCATTGATCTTTGGTTGCCAGCCCTGGATTACATACGGAACGATCCGAGCATTCATGAAGTGATCTTGTCTGGAGGGGATCCATTAACGGTTGTCGACGATCATTTAGCCCAAGTAGTAGAACGCTTGGACGCGATCCCACATCTCCGCCGATTGCGGATCCATACGCGCCTGCCCGTCGTTATTCCACAGCGCGTTGATCAAGGCCTTTGCGATTGGCTAGAGAAAACTCGGCTTTCGAAATGGGTTGTTTTGCACATCAACCATTCACAAGAACTGGACTCAAATCTTGTCAGTGCGATTTCCAAACTTCAAAGGACTGGGGCTGTCGTGCTAAATCAAGCTGTCCTTTTGCGAGGGATAAACGACTCAGCTAGCCAACAAGAATCGCTATGTAAAAGCCTAGTTGACCATGGAGTCATTCCGTACTATCTGCATCAACTCGATCGTGTTTCCGGTGCAACGCATTTTGAAGTGGTACGATCGCGAGGCCTAGCCATCATGGCCGAACTAGCAAAACGCTTGCCAGGATATGCGATTCCCAAATACGTCGCTGAGATAGCAGGCGAAGGAAGCAAGACAGCCATCTCCGAATCTGCAAGTTAAGCGTTCGGTCGTTCGGTCAGGGCGTTGGCACAACCTGCAAAGATTGAAAAGTCGATACAAGTTTGTAGATTTTCTCCCGCATACTTTCTTGAACCGAGTTCCGGACACTTGATGAGGCGCATATTTGACCAGTCGATCTGGTTCCTGATTGTTTAGGAAGCTTACATTGTGTCTAGAATTTGGATTCAGAGTCAGCTAAGTCAAATTCGTTTGGTTCTTCAGACGGTGCTGCTCACTACAACAATGTTTTTCGGTTCACTTTGCACTCCTAGTTTCGCAGCGACAGTGAAACTTTTGCGAAGCGAAGTTCAGGCCTACTCGATGCGAATTGAGCTAATTGAGAATGCGCAAAGAAGCGTCGACGTGGCCTCGTACGAAATTGATGACGACAATGCATCTGGACGGGTGCTCGCCTCTCTCTTGCATGCGACCGAACGAGGAGTTTGCGTTCGGATTCTGACAGATGGGCACGCTGGCAACAACAACATGCCAAAGCCACTCATGCAATTTTTGATTGAGCACGGCATTTCGATTCGGGAACGGCCCGTTGATGTGCGATACCAACTGGAACTTGGCCGACCCAGACTCCATGACAAACTACTGATCGTTGATGGAGAGCATTTGATTACGGGCGGAAGAAATCTGAAGCAAGAATACTTTGGAATCGGAAATCGAAAAATAACCGATTGCGACGTTTATGCAAATGGACCAATCGCTCGCATTGCATCTTCCTATTTTAACAATCGTTGGCATGATCCGAATTGTGGACAGCCCGATCTCCATCGCGAGGAATCTTCGAAAACTAGTAAACACCAGCATCACCCCGAATGGAACCTGCTGCCTAGAATCCAGTCGCTCGAACAAGTGGCGAAATGGCTCGAATCACAGTTTTCACTACCGCTTCCTGCGGTCGATATATGTCCATCGACAATGAATCATTTGCCAAGGGAGATAGACGACGACAAAATTCGGTTTTTGAGTGATATCGTTGGGTTTCCGAAACGAGCAGAAGGATCCATCGCGCCCGAAATTTTAAAGTTAGTGCAAAGCGCGAGGACTTCCATAGAAATAGTGACGCCGTATTTTGCCATCTCAAATAATCTGAAATCCATCTTGCTCGACGCATCACGCCGTGGAGTCCGAGTTCGGATCCTGACGAATTCGTTTGAGTCCACTGACCATTCGACAGTTCACGCGGGCTTCGCGAATGAACGCCGTTGGATGCTCAGAGCAGGCATCGAGGTCTTCGAATTTAGGGGCAGAAATATGCTACATGCCAAATTAATGGTTATCGACAACTCGACAGCCATGGTTGGGAGCTACAACTTCGATCGGCTCGCCGAGAGTAGAAATTCGGACGTGGCGTTGATCGTGTTCAATAGTTGTTTCGCCAGCGACGTGACCCTTGAAATTGCGACACTTCGTGCGCACGCAACCAAAATGGAACTTGAAAAGCTTTTTGGCTACGAGAGACGCAATAGCAATGTACCAGATAGCGAGTTACGCAAATTGCGTAGACTTCGCATGGCTGCACCGTTCCTTGAACGGTATTTATAACTGTCCACCATCGATTCGACTGATGAGACCTTGTTACTTCGTTTTCAATTCGAAAGGGAGCAACTCTTTTGTAGCGGCTTCTATTTTTATAGAGAGACCAGACTTTTCCTTCGTCACGTATCGCCCTTTGAGCAAGTCCGCTCCAGGCTCCACTTCGCCTCTCAACTTCTGAGCTTCAGTAGACTTATGAGCCGGATCAGGCCAGGTCAAACTAACCATGTAGTTTCCAGGTTGAACCTCTTCCTTCATTTCCGACATTAAAGTGAACGTGCCGTCGCTTGCAGCAACCCCTGTGGCGATCTTCGCATCGGGGTTATTGACTGGATGGAATAGAAGAACCGCACCCACTGCAGGTGCTCCATTCACCATAATCTTGCCAGTAACTTTTTGAAAATTCGGCCCACCACAACCCGCCATCAAAACGATGGCTAGATTTGCGACACTTAACTACATTGAAAACGGCGAACGCATTGATCTTATCCAACATTCCATGACAGGAGTACTTAAGAACTTTTACTCGTTCGACTGAGTAACCTCGCCACCATCTCTGGTGACAAGAGCAATAAACGCTAGGGGCGAAATGGAATCCGAGAAGAACGCAACGGAG
>JANLRK010000524.1:0-7743 GCA_031361585.1 Pirellula sp.
ATTGGTTAGGCCTGAGGCGCTAGCCGATCTACCCATCTTCGTCTCCCATACGCAACACCGTCATGTCCGCGCTCGCCTCATTTAGCCAGGAAGCAGAATAATCCAGCAGGGCAAGCCTGCGGTATTGGCTTCCAAGCTGGATTACCTTGAGCTTTGTTCGAGTTTATGGAACTGCTTCCACGATATCAGATTGATTTTTTGTTCGGTCAAAAAATCTCGCATAGCGGGATCAGTAAAAATCACGCGATCTTGGTTTCGTCGAATTGAACTATCTGTGATGGCGCGCAACTCTTCGTTGTCATGTCCACAATGGATAATCAACTGCGTCACTCCCGGGCCAATTTTTGCTAGCTCGTCAAAGTAGAGTTGTTTGCGTTTGTCGGGGATATTGCCACCGTAAAACTGCAAAAGGCTGTCTAGCAAAGGAAGCTTGCGTTCCCTCAGCTTTGAAACCGATTTGTGAAACTGGGCCGCGAGAGCGGAATAATCTTTTTCGATTCCTGGAGGCAGCTGTTTGAAAAATAAGATAGGCAGGCCGTACTCCATGCCGAGATCAACATAGACATCCACCAAATCTGGCCGGCAAAGTACAGTTCCCATGTGTGTGTCGAGATGGCTTAGAGGAACGCCGAAGGCAAGTGCCCTGTCGACTTGAGCCTTGAGTTCGATTCTGACTTCTTCTTTGGTGGCCTTTACTGCAACCTGTCCGACGTTATCCCAAAGACAACCTTCAGGGTCGACTAAACTGGAAACTCGATCACAGGAGGCTACTGGTCCCCAGCGATAATTGTCCCACTCGGAATTCAGGGTCAAGTGAATACCGTAATCGTATTGAGGGTGTGTTTTGGCATACTCTGCAAACTCTTTAAACCAAGGACATGGAACCATGATGCTTGCCGAGGTAACGATCCCGCTCTCAAGTCCGGCTTGCGTCGCGACATTCACCGAGTGCGACATACCTGCATCGTCGGCATGCACGATTAAGTATCGGGTCTTATCTTCAGCGGATGCCACCGTGGAAAGCAAAAGAAGGAGCAAGGTGGATAGTGACTTGCTTCGAAAAGCCATTGTGGGCATGGATGAGACTCTTGCGTGTTAGCGATTTTGAAAAATTGGTAGCGGACTATCACTATAATGATACTTTGCGACGGGGCTGAGTCGGCTACGGGCCTTCGTTTGCTTCAGAAAAAGCTACTGTAAAAGGGAGGGCTATGGGTACGAAGTCCTCGAATGCTTGCGGAACGAGGCTGTACTTGGAGTGTATTTCACCACCAAACGATCGAAGCAACTCGCGGAAGATGACGGACTCTTCAGCGTGCGATTTAGACCATGGAAACTCGCTCCGGTTTGGGTGACCGGTGCGAGTTCGGGAACCGGAAAATCCGTAGTTGCAAGGGATCGAGAAGACTGTTTTTGTCTCCGAAAGCGCCCCATATACGTGAAGCTCTCATGAGTGGCTATGAGTGGCTACTTTTAAAGCGCTCACTGACAGCACTATTGTGCCCCGGTTTGGCTGAACCCAAGTTAGAACTCGTTTCGAGCGGTATCATTTTATTTTCTTGGCGTCTGAAAACTCGGAGAACAATCTCAAGAATGTTACAGAACTAGCTGAACTGTTTGCTAACTGCTGCGGTGTCCTTCCTGCTCCATCCTTGGCCTTTAGATCTGCTCCATTCTCCAGTAATAATCTCGCGAAGTTGACATCGTTCCTGCTAATTGCCTCATGAAGAGGTGTAGCTTTTTGGTCATTCTTCGCATTGACGTTGGCACCTGCCTTTATGAGTGTTTCCGCAATTTCAACGCGTTTCCAAAACAACGCAGAAAAAATGGGGGTCTCACCTTCTCCCCCATTCTTGCTTTTGTTCTTGATCTCCATGTCGCAGCCAGCACCCAACAACAACTTGACTGCTTGGGGATAGTTCATGGCTATAGCTTTGTGCAACGCAGGAACACCTTCCATCGAACAACAATTCGAAGTCTGTGGGGATTCGGCGAGCAATTGAGCAAGGGCATCAAAATCTCCGATCGCCACTGCAGAATAAACGTCGAGCTTCGCTCCATGCTTTCGCAAGACGGAAACCATCTTCTTGATGGCTTCGTTGTTGGCTTCCTCTTCCTCATCCCCATCAGATGGATTGATAACATTCACGGCGACCAGCATTGCCGAGTAGCCATCTACCATTTTGTTTGCGTCCGCACCGTTAACAATTAGTGCATCGAGCAATTCCGACCGGTCCTGAGCTTCAAATGCCAGCCAACTAGAATGCGAGCCTATGGATAAAGACCTATCAAGCACCTCTTGACGACTTTTCGCTTGTGCTTCTCTAAATTTTGGATGTTCGAGAATCGCGATGGCGTTATCCGTTTTGCCGAAAAACGCTGCGACTTCCAAAGCTGTCTGGTTGCCCATCTTTTCCGTCATGTCGTGTGCAGTCGCAAAAGGATCAACACCTTCGTCCAACAGGAGTTTGATGGTTTCTGGGACGCCATCGCTGGCCGCATGATGAAGTACAGTCGCATCATCACCAACAATCCAGATTCCAGTTCGTCCACCCTTCCAGGTAACACGGGTTTTTAAGTCCGCACCTTGTTCAATTAGATATTTCACGATTGCCGGGTGCTTCAATGCTGTTTTTATAATTGGATATCCCACTCCTCCATCAAAATCATCAACATCCACTTTGTGCTTCTCAACTAGGAATTTGCATATCTCAAGTTGTCCCCAATCTGCAGCTTCCCGAAGTGGACTGTACTCCTGGTCAGAACCATGTGCGGCAGATGGATCATGGGTTACGATTTTTTGGACTCTATCCAACAGACCAAGTCTGATCGCAGATATTAGGTCGATGTCATCACCAAGGTGCTCGACAAGCATTTCAACTATCTTTTGAAGATCATCAGCTTCTCTTTTTACGTCCGGTAAACGCTTCGAAAGTTCATTGAAATGCCTTAGATCTTCAATCGCTCTTTGCAACGGCGTACCGGAAACCGATTGAAGCTGAAGGTTCGGCTTTTTCTCTAGGATCAGCTTAACAATCTCAGGATTCGTCGTAAGATGGAGCGGAGCGAATCGGTTATACGCTTGTGCGTTAACGTCAGCGCCGTTGTCCAAAAGCCATTTCACGACTACTACATGATCGAAGCGAGCGGCCACATGAAGGGGTGTCTCACTACTATCGGGACGTCTTTGAGTAATCCAAGTTTTATCCTTCTCCATAATTTCAAGAGCTCTTTGCCCTTCCGCGGGAGTGCTGTTCCAAAGCAGCGAATGAGGTGTCTGTGCAGAACAGAACGAAGGAATGCCCAACATTGAGGTCATGCCGAGTAGCAATAGGAATCGAACCACGAGAAAATCCGTTTGAAAGTACGAGCAGACCTATTCCGGGTAACTTGGAGCTCTTTCAAGTCTAGCTCATTCACCTGTCGCAGTCGATTCAGCGAGAACCAGCGGCAACCCAAACTTTCCATCGAACCAACAAGTGGATGAAGAGACCCGGTTGTGTCAAGTTCGATCTGGAATACCGTTTGTATTTTCGAAGTGGTCATTTGGTATACTTACCAACAGAGATTCCTATCTCAAACAGGGACTGGTCCAAAGTCGTCAGCACCCCAATAAATCAATGCCTATGGCGTTCGTACCAATCCATTGCAAATGACATTACGATTTTCAATCCGAACTTTGTTGCTGTCGATGACTTTGGTAGGTCTGAGTTTCGGCAGCTACGTATGGATTTGTAAAAATGGCATATCCACGGCTTCCGTCTGGCGAATCGAGAACGGAATGACAAAATCCGAGTTGATCGAAATGCTCGGCAAGCCTCACCGGACTTATCCGACAGGATGTTGGGAATACGATGTGTGGGGATTTAGTGGCTTTGTTCTTGTGATTTTTGACGAAAATGAATGTGTGGCTTCTTGGTCTATTTGAGATGACTGGATTTTTGCCGGTGCTTCGGTGCTTATTCGGTTCCCAGCTAAATCTTTACCTCCAAGCAGCTAGACTGCCCTTTCAATCAGCCAGATGCGGTACATTGAGACTGTGTTTACCGGCGCCGTGCCGGAGAGATACTAGTTCTGTCGAAAACTCAAAAGATGGTTTCACAGATGCCTAGTTGGGTACCCATGTTGACCTTGGTTTTTTGCGTTTCCGTCGCTGGTTTGTCGGCGACGCGTGACGATGTGAAAACCCAATATAGCAAGGGCCAGCAACTAGTGATTGCTGCATTTGAACTGGACGTGGACCGTGTCAATGGTCTGCTTGCGGAGGGCGTTGACCCCGATTCTCGTCTGGGATTCTACGACGATCACATTTTCGAGGACAAATGGACACTCGGCTACTCAGATATTGGTTCTGACAAATGGACTCCGTTGCTTGCCGTAGCGAACAGTCATCGCGAACCTCAGCCTGACAGACTTACTGAAAACACTATTGCCGGACGGGAGAACGCGGAGGCCAAATTAAGTTCCATTAACCCAAAGCTGATCTCTGAACGTGACTCTCGGCGCGTCGCGATCGCTCGACTTTTGATCAAGGCAAAGGCGAATACCGATCTAGATGATGGATATGGCGACACCACACTCTCGGCATCAGTGTACAGCGGGTACGATGATCTTTCCCTTCTACTAATCTCTTCCAATGCCAAAATAGATACCAAGACAGGTGTTTACATCGACGGAGACGGTGACATCACACCGATGCATCGTGCAACCAAGAGTCCCAAAGTTCTTCAAGCAATGATCAAACGTGGAGCCAAAGTCAACGTTGCCGATACATCGGGCGATACTCCTTTGCACTGGGCCGTTCGCGATTGTAACGTCGAGAGTGTGAAACTGCTTCTTGAGGCGGGCGCAAAAGTTACTGCAATAGACAAAGAAGGCCGCAGTCCTTCGTACTGGTGCAAATCTTACGACTGGCCCATTCTTCCCGGAGCCGCAGAGAAGATCAGTTTTCCCGGAGACACAGAGAAGAAGGAAATCACAAAACTGTTGGACGCCGCAACAAAGGAAAGTGCTGACAGAACCAAGCGGTGAACCGGAGCCGTATTTGGCGGTTCCTCTTCTTGGAAGCAAGCTTGTGTCAGGAAATCAACCCACGGAGGTGTGCTTGCCTAGCCTCGACTCCCTCCGGTTTGACACGCCTTTGACACGCCGGGTTGGGTATGCGTCAGACAGCTTTCCTCCTCAAACGGCTGAGAGGGCCATGAATCTAGATGCTTCCCCGGTAACGCTAAAGTGTCCTAACGACGTGTTGAGCCTGATGGTACGACGTGCTACATTCGACTTCGGTTGCAATTGTCCGGAATGCTATCGCTGCTCATTAATAAACGACAGAGCGATCAAAAGATCGTTTCCATCATGAAAAACTTGAGATGCTTTGTCTCTTTTCTGCTGCTGTTGGCGTTAAATGGCAGTGCGTCAGGTCAATCATCATGGACGCTCAATCGACATTGGTCCAGATTTTGTCTGGCAAGAGTTTTTGAGTCGAATCAGGCCATTTCCTTTGATGGGAATTCATACCAACTCATCAATTTTACGGATGGCACAGTATCGAGAGGGGACATCGACTTCATTGACGTTGCTCGACCCGTTGAGGACGCTTTTGAGTTTTCGGATGGCTCCATTCAATGTGTGTTTTTTTCTCGGCGGAATAACGAGTACTACATGTTTAAGGTGAGTTCTAGCGGAGTCGAAAAGCCGGTACTGTTGCCCGTCAGCAAAGACGCAATTTTGGCTGGAGTTTTGGATAAAAAATTCTTGATGTTTTCTGACGAATTGAACTTCGTCGCGATCGACTGCGTTACCACCAACACAAGGGGCGATCTGTCTATCAAGAAAGTTGCAAAGCCGGTTGGTGCCAAATCGAAATCGCTTGCATGTGTGGTGATTCCCGGAACCCACAATCTAGTCGACATTATTTCCAGCGATGACGACAACGAATTCGTCGAGGTATTCGACTGCAACTTGGCTCAAGACACTTTTGCTCCGATCGCGCGGTGGGACGCACTTTACAAAGACAGCTATAAATGTTTATCCCTCAGTCGCGACGAAATAACGGGTAAGCACTTTGTTTGGACACTTGGAAAAGACTCCTTTTGGCCGGAACAACGCGTGGCATCGACGGGCGAATTTGTACGGGGCATCGGTAAACCTGCACTCCAACTGGGAGGTTCTCGTCCACCGGACTACATATCCGTTTGGGACAATGGAGCTACGTTGGAGGTTACGAACTACCGAAGTGAGAATTTTGGACATTTTGATTTGGAATCAGATGGAAGATTGATCGCGCTTGAGCCGCCTGAGATGCTATTGGGGCGTATAAAACTCGGAGACAAAAGATTCCGCGTTGCGTACACTTACACTCATCAAGCACCAACGCTGATTACCGTCGTTGACGAATCGAATGGCGGCTTGGTCAGTAGAATTGAAATGGCAGATGGATCTTTACCCTACTTGGTCGAAGGCCCCGACGGTACTGCCTACCTTTTCGGTTCTGAATTCAAAAATCTATTCCGGATGAACAAGTCTGACGGGACCTTAACGAAAGTAGTCCTAAGGGACCTGAATGAAAAGAATTGAATGTTTCCTTACCGATCCGCTTCGCAACTGTTGACTGCCGCAGCCGCACTTTCACTTTGCTGTTATATTGCTGGTTGCAATCATTCAGACTCTAAGCTGAAATTTTCCGCTCATACAAAAAGCCCGTTACCGAAGTCCGCGAGACTTATTCAAAGCGGCGCCCAATACGCAGGCTTTGACGCGAGCTATGGTTTTGTGTTCGAGGTCGATGATGACGCTTTGCAGACCCAACTCGTGAAAGAATGGAACTTGGAGTCCATGCCGGAATCAGGAAGCGGCTTTTTCAGATTTGCGAAACATTACTGGTG
Source organism: Pirellula sp. (assembly GCA_031361585.1). Taxonomy (GTDB): domain Bacteria; phylum Planctomycetota; class Planctomycetia; order Pirellulales; family Pirellulaceae; genus JBKCUI01. The sequence goes on from JANLRK010000524.1 coordinate 6,885, forward strand.
GCCAACGGACGAAAAACTCGCAAAAATGGCACCGAGTTTTGGACGCGAGACCAAAGAAGATGAGGAATATTGGCACGTGTGGTGCGACAGATCCAACCGAAAATTGTATGTCGAGCACGGACGGTGGTAGATCGTTAGCGGGTTCTCCAATTGGTTTGTCGCTAGCGTTCTTCATTCCAACTCCATTTGGCAATCCACTCGGCTATGTGTCAAGGTCCTTTGCGACTTTGGCAATTCGAGGACTCGTCCCCGCCCCCAACTCGCTCCGGTTTGACACGACAGACCGAAATCCAAAAAACCCTGCGAGCTTTGCACTGTTTTCATTCAAGTACACTCTGTGGTACACTAATTCTAGCTATTTCGCGTTAATAGCTGTAAAAAGATAGCCCCGCAACCACTGGTATGGTTCGGGGCCTTGATGCCAATCTCTAGAAAGGAACATGGCATGAAAACTAGTGTACCAAAGAAGGCCAATCGATTCCCGCTTTTTGTCCACAAGGGACGTCAATATTGGTGCAAAACCGTTCTCGGAAAGCATCACTACTTCGGCAAAGTTGCTGACGATCCAAAAGGCAAAGAAGCCATGAAGCTGTGGTTGTACGAAAAAGATTGGTTGCTCGCTGGACTAGAACCGCCGCCATACGATCCAGATGGTGAGTTAAACATCAGCGTTAAGTTTGTTTGCAATCGGTTCATGGAGTCGAAGGAAGCACAACTAGAAGCTGGCAACCTATCGCAGCGGACCTATGACGAATTGCTGGGGACATGCAAGTTTTTGATGGAGACGATACCGGCACAACTGGAATCTAAGCTGCTTGTTCCCGCACACTTTTCGAAGCTCCTCAAAGCCATAAACACG
>JANLRK010000329.1:0-3702 GCA_031361585.1 Pirellula sp.
TACGAGCCCGGACATCCGCCATTCTTCGGCATACTTTTCCACAACTTTGGGGCGAATCGCAGCTTCAATTCCGACTACCGCACGATGGTATCCATCTTTGACAAAACCATTTCTCGAATCGAATAATTTCTTTGAGGGTGCCATTTGAATGCTATCGATGCGATCGAGTGATGAAACCATGTAATGCGAAAACCGTATTTAGCTCAACAACACGTTTCCAATCCGCTCCAGTCTATCCAATGTATCCATCGCCCAGCAAGCGACCAACGCCGTAGCCGAAGTAGTTTCTGGGCAACCTGTGGAAAGCGCTGTCGCTGGCTTCGACCACGTCCACAGTTTGCCTGCTGACGCTGACCTTGGTCCACAGTGTTTAGTCTAAACTTGTGGAAAGCGGCCGATGGCAGGATTGAGGCATGACCACATGGAGATGGGAACATCCGCCACATAACCTACCACTAGCGCCTCTGGCATTGAGCGACAAGTCGAAGTTCCAACTGTCGAGCTGCCGGATCGTCTGTCTCGAAGGTATATCGATAGGAATGGGGAATGTCATTCATTGCTGATTCTCGAATGAGGAGGCCAACTTTTATCGGTTGCTTCGCTCCAGGCGCGATGACAATCGGTTTCCGCTGTTCGAAGACACCCGGGCAGGGCGTGGTGCCTCCACTCACTGTGATTTCGCGGTCACCAATATTCTCGAATTCGAACGATTGATAGATAACATCGCCGACGTGAACTATTCCTAAGTCAACCACGGGATTAGTTATCCGGAGTGACGGTAGTGATCCCCTCCGTACGAACTCGGACGCGAAAGCAGCCAGAACTGTTCCGACAAAAACGGTGAGAAGTCTATGTTGCAATTTCATCGCCGATGATACTTCGGATTCTTGTTAAGACTAACGAATAGCAATCGATGCCAACCGTTTTTGAACCGGTCACAAGGGATAAAACTTAAAGCAAACCGCGATTCCCCTCCGCTTACAGCTCCAGTCTATCCGACCTATCAGTCCTCCAGCAAGCAGCCAGCGCCAGTAGCCCAAGTAGTTTCTAGCCAACCTGCGGAAAGGATTTGGCTAGGCAGACAGCGCCAACGCCCACAGTGTTTGTGCTAGGTCGTGGCGGTGGCTGAAGTCCGGCTACGGCTATGACCACGTGGGGATGGGTCCGTATAGGGGAAACAGTTTGTCGGAGCGAATCAGACGCTTCACCGGAGATAGCCGCAATGAATCACTCAGTCATTTTTAACAATCGCATATCATCGGAGTCCAGATCATAGATTTCTGCAACATCCGGGAATTTCAGAACAAACACTTCCTTTGGAATGACCATGTTTGTCTCGATCGACGATACGCTGCAATGGGAACTTGTCTCGAGGGTCCCGTTCTTATTCCACACATCAATGCTCCATTCGGATAGCAAGGAAACGTTGCTTACATTCTTGTATTTCATTTCTATAACGATGTTCTTTGTTTTGTTTACGTAGGAGACATACCGAACTGGCAAAAAGTCTGGTCCTTTGCCGACCCACAACTCTGAGGTACTCTGTTTTTTGGTTGACTTTAGAATGACGCACTCAATGTCATCGTAAGTTCCAGAGCTTATGTCAGTGCCTACAAGGTCGAACGCCGACATTCTGGGGTGCAAAGCGCGATAAGCGAGAAAAAACGGAAAGTTAACGGAGTGATTGAACATTTCGCTAGCAGGATGGTTCGTCACTCGAGCTGCCCAATTCTCTTTATCAACACCTGTAGCAAATCTACGGCCAACGTTGCCGTCGAAGGACATTCCCGACGAAACGGATTTGTTTTTTGAGTCTTTTGCGGTTGCCCAATTGGAAATGTGTAGAAATTTCTCTCCGTCAATTTTTACTTCATGCTCAACAGTGCGATGAACCCTTGGGAATCTTGGGAATACGGTACCATCAGGGACGGTCACTCCCCAACCCGGATATTCGATTTCCGTATGTTCATCCCGGTAGGCGCAGAAGAGCGTTTGGGTATTTGTCCCTCGCGAATTCCATGCCATTTTTATGGTTTCGCGAATCGAATCATTTTCGTCAGCGCTGGCTAAATCCACGCAATGCAACGCGGTCCAGAAAGGAACCATCAAAATGAAAAAGAGAACGTATTTCGGATGTGTCACGAGAGGCATAACAGACTCCGTCAAAAAAACCAGCTAATAGTTTCTTGATCATCTCATTCGACAAAACGTTTGCCGAAATCTACTCGATTACGAGGCTAGCGGATCGAAAGGATAAATACTCCCAGCCAATACGCTTCCTATTTAAACTAGTTCACTTTAGTCGAGTCGATCCCATACGTGTCGAACAATCGAACAGGTCCGATTTCCACATGCGGATGTTCCAACGTGTGGAATCCGGCTAAGTCTTTGTCCATATGGGGATGTTCTAAATGTCGACAGCGCTAGAGAGAATCGGACGCTTGCACAGAAGGAGTCGTGGCCAACAAAACGGTCAATTATTTGCCTTTCGCCATTCGAACAGCTACAACAATCATTCCCGTAAATCATCTCCAGACCACTACCGCCCTAGCATCGAGAGATTTGAAATGCGATCTGTATTGCTGTGCATCTTGCTTGTGGTCAGCTCGTCGACGCCTGGTTACGGTCAGCAGCCTAAGTCAATTACCAACAGCATCGGAATGAAGCTGGTACTGATACACGCTGGCTCGTTTACGATGGGATCGCCGGAGGAAGAGATCGGAAGAAAGTCCGACGAGACGCAGCACGAAGTGACGATCAGTAAGTCTTATTATCTTGGCGTGTATGAGGTAACGCAGGAGCAGTATGAAAAAGTAATGGGAAGCAACCCAAGTACATTCAAGGGAGCGAAGAACCCTGTAGAGACTGTGACATGGGACGACGCGGTTTCTTTTTGTAAGAAGTTATCTGATATGTCTGAAGAGAAGGCTAAAGAGCGGGAATATCGATTACCGACAGAATCAGAATGGGAGTACGCTTGCCGTGCTACTAGCGGTTCGGCGTATTGTTTTGGAAACTCTGAAGATTCGTTTGGGGAGTATGCCTGGGTTGGTGAAGGCGCCCTCGGCACGACACATCCCGTGGGCGAGAAAAAACCAAGTAGGTGGGGCTTGTATGACATGCACGGAAATGTCTTTGAGTGGTGCCAGGATTGGGTTGGTGAATATCCATCCGGTGCGGCTACCGATCCACGAGGTCCGGGAGAGGGCTCGTCGCGGGGCTTCCGGGGAGGCAGCTGGCTCGTAGATGCTCCCGGCTGCCGGTCGGCGGATCGGCGCAGATACGGTCCCTCGAGGAATATACACTGCCTCGGCTTCCGCGTCGCCATGGCTCTGCCAGCCAAGCAATCGGAGGCGACATCATCCAAGTGAGACCACGTATGCGAGCTTTAGTCTTGATCTTCATTCTTTCGCTTAGCTCCACCGCTGTCGCTCAGCAGCTAAAGTCAATTACCAACAGCATCGGGATGAAGCTGGTGCTGATACATGCGGGGTCGTTTACTATGGGGTCGCCTGAGGGAGAGATAGGACAGGAGGACGATGAGATGCTGCATGAAGTGACGATTAGCAAGTCCTATTACCTTTGCGCTTACGAGGTAACTCAGGATCAGTATGAAACATTGATGGGAAACTATCCAAGCCATTTCTGGGGAAGTGAATTGGGCCTCGATCACAACTCGGGCAGAGGCGTGATTGCCAGCTA
>JANLRK010000500.1:0-20026 GCA_031361585.1 Pirellula sp.
GAATAAGGAGAACAACGAAGCTCCCCTCGTCCAAGCCATTCATGTTCCGACTATTTTAGCGTCCAATCGTATTTGTTACCGCGTCACGCAAAAGCGTTCTCGGGCCTTGTGCCCGACAAACGCAAAAGGTTTGGTGCCCTAGCACGCCAAACCTATTGCGGCAGTCCGGGACCAGCCCGGCCCGCCGCTTCTCTCGCACGCCGCGTTACGCAAAAAGCGTTCGCGGGCCTTGTGCCCGACGAACGCAAAGGGTTTGGAGCCCTAAGGACCTTGATTCTTGCGATTGCATGATTTAAAAACGTCAATGTCGTAATTGCTCCGTTTGAATTCAATAGCGTTGGAAGACCAACGATGCCTGCCCTCACGCCTATCTATACCGCCGAAAATGTGAAGTTTGCGTACCAGATTCGATGGGCCATGACATTGTTTACCTCGGGCACACGGCCAATGGAGTCAACACTCGATCCCGTTGTGAGTGCATTGGAACTTGACGGTATTCGAGTACTAAGTCATCGGTATGCCGAACCGTCTATGGTTCAGTTGACACTCAGCGTTAAACCGCACCTTTCTCCGCAAACGATCGTCCAACGCGTCAAAGGGCGACTATGGTACGCGTGGAAGGACGAATCGCTTGTCAAAATCGAAAAGAAGTATTCGCTTCGTAGTTATGGAACTCAGGAGAGAGAGATCATCGAAAAATACGTTGCAGGACAAGCGTCGCATCATACGATGGCAACGGAAAAAGCGACGGCTTTGTTCGAAGGACTGACGTTGATCGATCAAGCGGTTGAGCTTGCTAAGCCACTCGAGATTAGCAATTCGCTCTTATGGTACAACCTGCACATCGTTTTGGTTCATGTCGAGCGTTGGCGGACGGTCAACGAGAGGTTGCTGCAAGCGGTCCGCGACATGATTCGCAAAGTGTGCAAAAAGTATGAGTGGCGACTTTCGCGTTGCGGGATAGTCGCCGATCATTTGCACATGGCATTGGGAGCAAACTCGCAGGATGCAGCCGAGGATGTCTGTCTACGCCTCATGAACAATTTGGCATTCGTCCACGACATGAAGCCCATCTACTGCTACAGCGCTTACGTGGCGACCTTTGGTGAATACGATCAGCGCGCGTTGCAGTAGCCGAGTATTCGCAAGCCTCGCGTTACGCAAAAGCGTTCTCGGGCTTTGTGCCCGACGAACGCAAGGGGTTTGGTGCCCTAGTGCGCCAAACCTATTGCGGCAGTCCGGGACAAGCCCGGCCTGCCGCTTCTCTCGCCCGCCGAGTTACGCAAAAGCGTTCTCGGGCCTTGTGCCCGACGAACGCAAAAGGTTTGGCGCCCTGAGTTACCGCAAGAAATACTCCACCACCGTACTGTCCGAACGGCCTGTAAACCCGAAGCCTAGAGGGTACAATTCACGCTGATCAAACGAAAAAACAACACGCCATTGCAATGAAATCACGACGACACGATGCCCAACGACATGCCCGGAAATTTGATAAGCATTGGCACCGACATCATTGAGTGTGTTCGTATCGCTCAAATGATCGAAAAGCACGGCGAAGTGTTTTTGCAGAGAGTTTTCACGCAACGGGAAATAGTCTATTGTTCATCGCGTAAAGCAGCGACTCAACATTACGCTGGCCGATGGGCAGCCAAGGAAGCAGTTTTGAAAGTGCTTGGAACAGGTTGGGCAAAGGGCATCCAGTGGACCGACATCGAAGTGGTGAATGAAGTGTCAGGCGCTCCACTTATCAAAATCACTGGCAAGGCCGCAGAGATCGCAAAAGAGCGGGGTATCCTGGAGGTGATGATTACCATTTCGCATTGCCGCGCCTATGCAACTGCCTTTGCAATGGGGGTTGCGTAGCCTAGCTACGGCGGGGACCGTCTAGCCACATTTCCAGAGTAGGTTGCGCAATCCTGCAAGCCCTCAACAAGTTGATTCATGGCCGGCTTCAACCAGGACCAGGCTGCATTGGCTGTGACTGGCACAAACGGACTCAAAACGGATCCGAAGGTCTCCTTGGTTGGAGCAGCCACTTCCGGCTTTGACTTTGCAACGAAGGCGTCAATCGAGACAGCCGATGCCCCCATCTGAAGGCAACGAAACATTTGTAAACTATCGTAGAGTGCTGCCGAAATTAGAATCTTGGTCTTGGAACCAGAATCCTGAACCGCCTTGGTAGCTTGTTTCAAAGTGGGTTCCAAGGGAGCCAACTGCAAGGTGCTGGTTGGTAGCAGAGCGTATTGAACATCGACTAAAAGCGTTATAAAATCGAAGCCACTGTCGATCAAAAACCGGAGATCCTCATAAACACCGCCTGGTCCTATTGCCGCTCCGATCGGACATTTCCCGCCGGTAATGACTCGCATTGCTTCGATTTTCTTCCCCAATTGTTCGAAGTCGGAAATGTCAATCGGCAACGCTGGTGTCCATCGAGCGCGTCGCGAATTGGGGAGTGTTTGAAATGGTAGTCCGTACAATTGCAATTCGATCGCCGAGCAGTCACGCAACGATTCGACGTCGATCGGCTGGTGGACCTCGATCGGCGAAATTCTGTGTGCACCGCTAAAAGTGTCTGAGCTTTCTTCCCCTGGCTTGGGTTCACGCAATTCCATACGATCACCCAACCACGCGACTCCAAAATTCTTGAGCTCCAACATAAGAAGCCGTTTGGAATTCTGTGGTAGTCCTGCATCGGTCGTTAACCTCGTAAAGAATGGGGGATCCAGAGTAAGTTGGTCCGGGCCACTCGAGACTAAAATCTCGCATGCGATTGAAGGCGCATTCGACGAATCGCTTAACAATGGGTCCATTCTGTTTACAAGAGGCTCGAAATGTTTCGAGTCCAAATTCGATTTGTCCGTCATTTCATAACTCGTCTCGAACGGGTCGAAAAACTCGAAACTCTTTGCCGGCTGACTTGATGTTGGATTTGAGCAAGAGCATTCCGATCTTGAGTCGATCGGGTTCCCTCAGGCGATTCTCTTCCACATCAGAGCTAATCGATTCCGCTTCGCCGCGTAGATATATAGTTCCACCTCGCATACCATGGCCCAAATGCGTGCCTGCTGCTCCGCCGACAATCAGCGTTCCGTTCTGCATGCCTAGCCCGGCGTAGTTTGCGACCGAACCGCGAACGACTACATCAGCACCCTGCATCCCTAAGGCTGCCCGATCGCCAGCATTTCCCAAAATAGCGATCAAGCCATTCATTCCCAAAGCACCGACCGCATGCTTTGCGTGCCCTCGAACCACTAGAATTCCGGAAGCGATCGAGTGCCCGAAAAAACTTCCAACATTCCCTTCGACTTGAGTATCCCCATCGCCAAACGAACAGAAGCCGAAATCGCCGATAGTTCCTTGAACTATAACGTCATTGATGTCTCGTAGGCCAGCGCCGACAAAGTCTTGACCGTTGGCCCCGGTAATTTTGATAGAAACAGCGGAACCAAGGCATTTACAGACGGTATTGAGCAACTCCGTTGGAGAAACCGTTGCTAGGTCAAAATGCAATTCGGATTCCAATGGATTTTCCGTGGACATTTGCGATACAAAACAGGTATGGGCGACAAGGAAATCCTCCAATCCATTTTAATCGAGTTGGCTTGTTTGCACGAATCCATTTTGAATTCCGAGCCAAACCAGGAGGCTTTTTTGCAAGTGCATTCGGTTGGCCGCTTGGGGAAAAACGATGCTGCTGGCAGAATCGATGACCTCGTCGGTTATCTCCAGACCTCGCCGGGCGGGCAAACAATGCAAAACCTTGCAATGCGAAGGAGCGAGTTTCATCATCGCCGCGTTGATCTGGTAAGGAACAAAATCCGTCGACCGGGCTTTGGCCTCTGCCTCTTGTCCCATGCTGGTCCAGACATCGGTGTAAACGAAATCGGCATCCCTTACCAGCGATTGGATATCGGTCCCCTGTTCGAAATCCAATGTCCCGAAATGCGAACGAATACGTTCGACAAGCGTCTGATCGATGCGGTATTTCGATGGTCCGACAAGCCTGAATTTCATGCCACAAATCGCCGCACTCTTGAGGAGCGAGCGAGCAACATTGTTTCCATCCCCGACGAACGTTAGTTGTTTTCCCTTAAGTTCGCCTTGCGAGCACTCTCGCATTGTCATCATGTCTGCCATTGCTTGGCAAGGATGAGATTGATCAGTCAATCCATTGATGACTGGCAATACGTCATGTGCTGCGAGTTCATCGACGGTTGCTTGGGAGATGGCACGACAAACGACAAAGTCACAATAACCCGCTAGAACGCGAACAAAGTCTGCAATGGTTTCTCGTTCCCGCCATCCAACATCGTTCGTCAAGTAGATTGCCGCGCCGCCGAGTTGAATCATGCCTGCTTCGAAACTAACTCGCGTTCTCAAACTGGCCTTTTCGAACAAAAGTGCAAGGCTCCGATTTTTGAGAATTTCTGCTCGATGGCCCTGGCCAAGCCTTTTTTTCAAGGAATCGGCGAGGTCGAGGATTTCGTGGTATTCGTCGGCCGACAGGTCGAACAGTGAACGAAGATGCTTCATGTTATGTTGAGCCAATGCGAATAGCAGAGGACTGCCGGCTTTGAATAATTTCGGTACCTATCCCAGCTGTCGTGTATATCTCAAGAAGCAAGGAGTGCCTGACTTGGCCATCGATAATATGGACTTTGCCAACCCCGCGGTCCAAGGTGGACAAGCAGGCTTCCACTTTGGGAATCATTCCGCCCGCGATAATTCCGTCTTCAATAAGTTGGCGAGCTTCACTGGCGGTTAATGAATGGATGACGCTGTCTGGGTCGGCTTTGTCGCGACGTACACCATTGACGTCGCTTATGAAGATCAGCTTCTCTGCCCCGAGCGCTTCTGCCACCGCCATTGCAGCAGTATCGCCGTTCACATTGTATTTCTGGCCATTTGTATCCATGCACATCGACGGAATGATTGGAATTTGCTCGGTGTAGGTCAGCGCCTCGATGGTCTGTCGATCCACTCGGGTTACATGGCCGACAAATCCCATGTCTAGCGGTTCGGAGCCTGGTTCTTCAATCAATAGTTTTTCGCCGAAAAGCACATTGGTTGTCCGGAAATTAAGGTTCATTGCACGTCCCCCCAGTCGCTCAATTTCGCTGGTCAACTGCTCGTTCAGTTCGTAGCCAAGCGTGTTTTCAACAATTTCCAGTGTTCTTGCGTCGGTAACTCGCCGCCCTTTCACCCAAATCGGTTCGATCGCAGCGGCTTCCATTGCTTTATTGATCGATGGACCGCCGCCGTGAATGACCACTGGACGCATTCCCACTGTCTCCATAAAAATGATATCGAGCAACGTGTGTCGCATGGCGTCTGGGTTTGCCATCAACGAGCCACCCAATTTGATGACCGTCGTTTTTCCACGAAATTTGCGGATCCATCCCATCGCTTCGATGAGCGTGTCGGCCTTCGCGATCGCTTCCTTTGTTGAGTTCAAGTCACTTCCTATCGATTCAGAACGGATTCAGCCAATTTGTCAGAGCCAATAAATAAACGCCGACGCGATTCGAATCGAGCCGGCGGTGCAGTTTTTAGATTACTCCCCCTCCTGGACCAGCGGCAGACGGAAATTTACCCGGAGCATGGCCCCCTGGGCGGTGTGCAGTGCGCCGTACGTTACTCGGGCCACAAACCCAAGCGACGCCCCAACTCCCCTCAAGGAAGCCCAATAGTGTACTTCCCCTCGGGTCTTTGTGTCAACAATTGACCACCTCGCCCCTTGGTGAGTATCAAACTACAGACTTCGGCCCTTTGCCAATCCCAATTTTGCACTATCAGTTTTGCCGCTTCTGTAACGGCAAGCGGGCGGGAAAAAAAGTATCCCTGAACCATGTCGCAACCTAGGACTTGAAGTTGTTGCAGTTGCTCTATCGTTTCGACTCCCTCAGCAATAACCTTCAATTGCAAGCTTGTGGCTAAGGCCAAGATGGCCCGCACGATGGCGAGATGCTTGCCTGAATCGAACATTCCATTGACAAACGAGCGATCTATTTTGAGCACATCGAGTGGCATCTGATGCAGGTACGAAAGAGACGAGTAACCCGTACCAAAGTCGTCGATCGCGATTGTTACTCCGGACTCCCTCAATTCATGGAGTTTGTAGAGTGTGTCCTTTGGTTGCTGCATCAGCAGGCTCTCGGTCACTTCCAGCTTCAAACATTTGGGGGGCAATTGTGTCGTCTGCAAAGCGTCGATCACGGTTTCGACGAATCCTTTAGAGGCCAGCTGTCGCATCGAAACATTCACGCTGATAACCAATTCCCGATCGAATTGAGTTCGCCATTGAGCGGCTTGTTGGCAGGCTTTCCTCAGTACCCATTCGCCGATCGCAACAATCATCCCCTTGGCTTCAGCAATGGGAATGAAGATGTTAGGTGGGACATTTCCTTGAACGGGATGTTGCCATCGGACCAGCGCTTCATAACCAAAAGTAGTAGCACTTTCCAAATCGATAATTGGCTGGTAGTGGAGGCTCAATTCCTCTCTCTCGATGGCGTGTCTCAGTTCACTACCAAGCTCTAGTCTCACGGTAGACTCGACCGTCATTCTATTTTTGAAAACGCAATACGGGCAGTCGCTTTGGGATTTGGCCACATACATCGCAGTATCTGCCTGGGCTAGCAACTTATCTGCAGTGATAGATATATCGCGTGAGTCTTGAATGCCGGTGTTCGCTATTACGATTCCCATGCTAACCCGTGTCATGATCTCTCGTTCGGCCACTACAATTGGCAAAATCAATTTCTCATGTATCCGGTTTGCGACCCGAATGGCGTCTTCTTCATTGCATACCGATTCAAGCAAAATCCCAAACTCGTCTCCGCCAAGTCGAGCAAGGACTGCGTCCGATTTTCGAAGGACGCTATCAATTCGATTGGCCACACCTACAAGAAAGGCATCTCCAGCATCATGCCCATATTGGTCGTTGATTAATTTGAAGTCATCGATGTCCGCGTAGATCACTGCAAATGGACGGGTTTGTCGCCTCGCAATTTGCTCAATACAACGTTCGATTCGATCTCGAAAGAGCATCCTGTTGGGCAAGCCAGTAAGCGCGTCGGCAACCTTCCCCTCGGTAATATCTGTCAAAGAGCCTGCGATTCGGCAGGCCAATCCAGATTGGTCCTTGACCGCTAGACCGCGACATAGCATCCAGCGATAGCTTTTGTTTTTGCCCTGCATTCGAAGCTCCGTTTCAAAGATGCTCGCTTCACCACAAAGGTGAGATTCTAGGTCGCTTAGGACGCGTTTGCGATCTTCGTGGAAGACCATGTCTAACCACTCCGCTCCTCGCGGTTGCCAATCTGTGTCCTCTCGTCCAACCATTGCCCTCCATCGCGGCGACAAATACAACTCTCCGGTCAGAAGATTCCAGTCCCATATTCCATCGTTGGTTCCTCGCGAGACTAACGCGTACCGTTCTTCACTCACTTGCAGCCTTCTTTGAACGTCGGCGGTATGCAATTGCACTTTGACGCGCGCTACCAAAACAGCCTGATTCAACGGTTTCGCGACGTAATCGCTGGCTCCGATGGCGAATGCTTCGGCGACCTGCTCCTCGCCGTCGCTTGATGTCAATGCAACAATTGCCAATTCAGATAACTCGAACGACTGACGCAAAAGCCGAATGGTTTCAATGCCATTCAAATCTGGGCCGTTCAAATCTGGCAATTGAGTATCGACAATTACCAAATCAATTGTCTCTCGCTTGACAATGGCTAAGCAATCTGTTGCATTTTGAGCTTCGAGAACCCGATAACCCTCAGGAACCAAGAATTGATTTAACCTTGCTCGAGTTTGTTGCTCCTTGTGAACGACAAGGATCTTTACCATTTTCTTATCGGAAATGGCCGAAGTAGTATTCGTCGCTATTGGAAACGAAGTCTGGGATCGCCCCACCGTCGGCAAGGTTGCAATCGAGTTGATTAAAGTTGCAAGCGTTTGCGGCATAATCTATTAGAGCCAATGTACCCTTGGACCGTTTGGTGTTTTTACCGCATGACATCCTCTTGCCTGCGCTCACGAGATTGCTATCCTTAGGGAGTATTGCCTTGGACGGATTTACTGGTCACGGAAATCGATAACAAACTGCACAGGAAAGTTTTGACCAAACGGCATAAATGGCAAAGGCCATACAGTCGGGTGGGGACGAACGGCGCGAGCGGTCCCATGTCGATTGCTTGTACTTGTGTAATTTGCAAAGGGCACCGTGCGGCTCACGCTATAACGCTACACAATTGCGGGGTTCTAGAGGGCTGGAATTTCAGCCACTTCGGCGGGTTCGCCCATTTGAAAGAGATCGTCGACTTGCAGAATTTCGCCAAGGTCGACTGTGCTTAGCCACTGCGACTGCAAGATATCGATGTATTGATTCAACACACTAGCTACTGTCTGCTGGCCAACGATAACATCGTTGAAGCTGATTCCGCTCGGATCGGTTAGGTATCGCTGATAGATGCCGCGATACGCTCGTACTTGATCGCTTAACGCATCCGTACGGAACGATTGTGCCAACTGCCGATTCGCTTGATAGGTACCATACATGGGAGCCAGTTTGGCGATCAAATGATTTTGCGTGTCTGCAACGACCTGCATTGAGCGAATGAGCTCCGCCCTAGCCGAAATCCGATTTCCTTGGTTTTGATTCCAAACCGGGACTGCCCCCCCGACCATCAAATTGTAGGTGTTCGTACCAGGTGTGAAGGTGTAATCGCGCTGCAAAACAAAGCCTACATTGAGGTCTGGTATAGGCACACGATCCGCGAGAGTGACCAACGTTCGATTCTTGCCAATCAAGTTTTCCGCGATTTGCAAATCGGTGTGTACTGCTGTCATCTGTGCCAGGGCGTTTTCATAGGCGATCTCAGGTACTGGGCAATCGATCCTGCCTACCAGAGCCTTTGGTTGAAGCGATGGGACAGCGACCGCAGCTGCCAGCGTACGCCAAGCAGCTATGGATTCTTGTTGAGCGCGAATCAAGGAAGCTCGGGCCTGTGCCGTCAAAACTCGCAATTGGTATGGTTCATAGGGAGCAGCTTCGCCGGCGATTACCAATTTGATTTGCGACTGATACGCGTTCTCAGAAAGTTCAGCCAAGGCGCGAACCAACACGACTCGCTTTCGCGACGCGAGCACTTGAAAATACGACCGGCGGACGGACGATTGTACCGTCACCCACGTCTTTCGCATCGTGACCTCTGCATTCGCGTAGTCCGTCGCGGCGGCCTGCGCAGCCAACCCTAACTTCTTTGCGGTTATGAAAGTCTGTTGCAAATAGACACCGTGGTAACCCGGGGTATTGAGAGTGCGTACGGTGTCCGCCTCGTATCCAACGTTCGGATTGGGAGGAAGCCCCGCTTGAACCATTAATCCCCGCGCCGATTCAACGCTTGCTGCTGCCGCTCGAAGCCCAGGATGGTTTTCTCTCGCGATGATTTGCAACTCTTCAAGGCTAATTTGGCCATTCGCTGCGTCCGGTAGCGAGTCTGGCTCGTTAGGCAGCGCGGGCAATGCGGAATAAAGCTTCAGTATGTTCTCCTTTAGCTTGTTCGCATCCAATTGCTTACCGTCTGCGTCGCGTCTGCTTAAACTAATGGGCGGTGTTTCTGCACCCGGCAAATCACTAGGCAGCTTCAATGGACCATCGGACTGTTTCTTTGGACCATCGTCGGGTTTCTCTACGTCTTCTTGCCTTTTCGATGCATTGTTAGGGGCCGGAGCCACCGTTTGACCATAGGTGGCCAAACGAATAGCTGGCGCTGCAATGATTATGGCTCCCTGAGCAGACGCCTCTTCCCTCTTTTTGTCGGACTTCGATTTCTCGGTATCAGAGATTGCAGTCTCTGCTTCACCGGAAGAACACATTTCAAAATAGGATCTACTGGAAGAGTCCGACGAGCATGGAACCGATCGGAGCGATCGGAATGCCATCCAGTTTGGAACGCGGCACCCGACCAAAGTGCAAATCACAACTAGGACAATAGTTATGCCAGCTATTGAATGCTGCTTTTGCATCGATCATCCCTTATCGAACTCAAGTCAACTGCGGGTTGTTGCCATCCATGGCTTTCACGTTCTCAAAGATCGACAGCAGATATTCGTCATCGTCAGACAATACGTAAGAGGTCCGACGACCCTCAAAGTCGGAGGAATCCGAACCCAAACCAAAGCCAAACCAAAACCACCAAAGACGACACAGCCAAAAGGGCAGTACAGCCTCATTGGAACTGGATTGATTGGTATCGAGTAGCGATTATCATTGCAAGGTAATGCAGTATCGACGATCATAATGGGGGTCGTCATTCGGAAAGGAACCAAGCATGTCGGCCATCCCACAAATGCAGTACAGCTATGATGAATATTTGACTCGCGAACGAACTTCCCAAACCAAGAGCGAATTCTACGCAGGAAAAATTTTCGCAATGTCCGGTGGTACGCCCACGCACAATACCATTTCCGGAAACACTTTTTCAACCTCTCGGAATCGATTGCGGGGTACTCCATGCCGCCCTTTCAACAGCGATCAACGGATTCACATTCAACCATGCGGATTAGCGACCTATCCAGATGTATCGATTGTTTGCGGAGAATTGGAGTTGGATACTCAGGACGTCGACGCCATCGTGAATCCTCGTGTGATCTTCGAGGTCCTTTCGAAGTCGACGGAGAGCTACGATCGGGGAAAGAAGTTCGATTTCTATCGTCAACTTGATTCACTACGCGAGTATGTTTTGATTTCCCAAGAGGAAGCTCAAGTCGAGTGTTTTACTAGGCAATCGAACGGTGATTGGCTATTGTCGATCCACAAGGGACTCGGCAGCACATTGACTTTGTCGACAGTCGCTATCGAAATTCCACTCACCGATATTTACGAAGACGTCGTGTTTGGCTCAGAGTCGGGTGTCCAATGCGGGGTTTATTGAAAAACCAATGAATCAAAAAGAACTTGCTACTATTCTCGTCGGCATGATCTCTTGGTTGCTGAGTGCGAGAATGGAAGCTCAGTCTCCATTCTTTTTCGTCGATCAAGCGCAAAACGCAGGTGTGGTTGCTCAACATTTCGATGGTGGTAGCCCAAAAAACTACTTGCCACAAATGATGATGACAGGCTTGGCGCTCTTCGATTTCGATGGCGATGGTTGGACCGATATCTATCTACTGAATGGTTATGAATTGTCGCCAAGTCTTGCAAAGCAAACTGAGAAAAGCAATCGCAAGGGAAATACGTTGTATCGCAACAACCAAGACGGGACGTTCAGCGATGTGACGTTGGCGGCCGGCGTCAGCAGTGGAAGTTTTGCGATGGGGGCAGTGTCTGCCGATTATGACAATGATGGCGACCAAGATCTTATAACGAGTAATTTTGGTAACATCGAGTTGTACATCAATAACGGCGATGGAACTTTTGCATTGGCAAGCCAGGTCGGACTGGAACAGATTGACGTGCAGTTTGGTTCGGGAATCGCTTGCTTAGATATCGATAATGATGGACTGCTAGACATATTCGCTAGTAACTACGTGGAGTTTTCATACGACCAGTACTCGGATGCACCGCGCTCGTCACCCTACCCGCCTGGCCCCAAAGATTTTCCACCAGCAAGTGATAATCTTTACCGCAATCTCGGTGATGGCACTTTTGCCGATGTTAGCATTTTATCAGGCATCGCCGCCGCCGCTGGCCCTAGTATGGGTGTGATTTGCGGAGACTTTGATGACGACGACGATGCCGACATCTTTGTATGCAGTGACGCAGCTCCCAATCAGTTTTTTGTAAACGATGGAAAGGGTCATTTTGTTGATCAAGCGTTGCTCGCAGGTTTGGCTTTTGATTTGGGTGGCAACGCCAACGGAAGCATGGGTGTCGATGCCGGGGACTATGACAACGATGGACGAATTGATCTTCTGATAACCAACTATACAGGCCAAACTCCAGTGCTGTACCGGTATGTGGGAGACGGGATTTTTGAAGATAAAAGCCGACTTTCTGGCGTTGGCCGCACAGTCCTCGCTCATACCAACTGGGGCGTTGGTCTAGTCGATTTCGACAACGATCGAGATCTGGATGTCTTTTTTGCCAACGGACATTTTTTGAAGAACATCGAGGCGATCGATGACCGCACCTCTTATCGAGTACCGAACACAGTGATGCTCAATGATGGACGTGGCAGTTTCACTGATGTGTCCAAGTCCTCTGGACCCGGACTAGAAATCTCGGAGAGCAGTCGCGGTGCCGGCTTTGGAGATCTCGATCGTGATGGCGACATCGATTGTGTTTTGCTCAACGCCAACTCGCGACCCACATTGCTGGACAATCAGACTGCAGACGTCGGCAATTGGATCGGTGTTCGATTGATTGGAACCACTACCAACCGCGATGCAATCGGAGCCCGTGTTCAAATTTCGGCTGGAAGAAGCAAACAAGTTGCAATGGTCCATGCCGGGCGTGGTTATCAAAGCCACTATGGCACTGAACTCCATTTCGGGCTTGGAAGAGAAACGCATGTCGACGAGATTCTCGTTACTTGGCCGGGAGGTGAGCAAGAAGCATTTTCCGTGGGAGAAACTTGTACGACAATTCGATTGTTACAAGGTTCTGGAAAGCAATTTGCAGGAAACAAGTCTTGATAAATCTGCCGCCGAATAACAGCATGAGGAGCAAATGAGGGAAGCGATCCCTTATTGGAACGCTTGCCCTCGTCCCTCGATCAACGTCATTGCCGAAGCGTTGCATTCGAAAGACTCTTTTCTTCTATTTGGCCAGGTAACAATATACTTGGACAGAAGTTCGGTTCCTGCGCCAAAGTATGTCCGCACACCGTACGAGCTTTCATAGCCTTTGCCTGACGTCACAACATGCGTTTGCATCTTGCCGGAATCGGATACGGCAACGATCTTTGCACCATATGCGTCGCGGTTTGAGAGGATCCCAACGAGTCGAACCGAGTAACCATGGTTTGAACTGGATGATTCTGTTCGGCCTAGCGTCGGACTCGAATTGACATTCAGTACAACCAAGTCGACGTCGCCATCGTTGTCTAAATCATCAAAGGCTGCTCCCCGACTACTTTCGATGACTTGGAGCGCGCTGCCAGCCTCTTTCGTGACATTCTTAAAATGACCGTGACCATCGTTCGCTAAGAGATAATTGGTGACCTTGACATCGGTCCGATCGTCAATAAACCTAATGTTGTCGAGGAAGTGGCCACATGCGAAGAACAGATCGCGATCTCCGTCATTGTCGAAATCGATGCCGCCAACACCCCATTTGACGTGCGGACTCAGCGTTGTATCTATTCGGGCAATGTTCGAATGGTCTGCAAACAAACCCGGGCCAACAGCCCGATAAAGCACAGGCATCTCATCTTGATATGTGGTCGAAACCAAATCCAGCTGGCCGTCGCCATCGAAGTCCGCATAGTCGACCCCCATATTGCCATTGCTGCGACCGAGCCTATCCAAAGCAACTCCAGAAAGCAGACCTTCCTCTTGAAACCTGCCACTACCGTCATTGACCCACATAAAATTGGGCTTCTGATCGTTGGCTACAAATACATCCATGTCACCGTCCCCGTCGAAATCGGCGCTTAGGACCCCCATTCCTGGTGAAGGCAGTTTGCCAACGCCGGACCAATCGGAAACATCTGCAAAAGTACCATCACCATTGTTTCGAAACAAGGAATGATGAGCTGGAGTGTAATCATTCGGGCCAGTATGAAACTGGTACCCCGCAATCATTCTAGTCTTGTTCATCGGATAGTCGAACTCGACATACGCAGCGCAATAAAGATCGAGATCTCCGTCGTTATCCATGTCGAAAAAACTGTTTCCTGCACCGACCCTAGGTGCCGATGCAAGGCCACATAGGAAGGTGGATTCGCGGAATGTACCGTCCCCTTGATTCACGTAAAAAACGTTCGTCCCAAAATTGCTAAGAAAGAGATCGGCATCCCCATCTTGATCGTAGTCACCGACCACCACCCCCATACCGTATTGTTTGTCCCCAACGCCAGACGCGTCGGTGACATCGGTGAAAGTCCAGTCGCCATTGTTTCTAAAGAGTTGATTGCGCGGTGCAACTGCTGACGTCGTTCCGAGCAACGGTGCGCCGTTAACGAAGTAGATGTCCAAAAGCCCATCATTGTCGTAGTCGAATACTGCCAATGAGCCAATGACAGTCTCAACCATGAATCGCTTGCCACTAGCCCCATCCGTGTGTACGAAATCGATACCACATTGTGATGGTGTAACCTCGATCAATTTTGCGTCAAAGTTAGACTGTCCAAACGCTGTGATGTGTGGCAAAAGTAACAATAGAATCGCCAACATCCGATGCGAAAGCGAGTAAATCGAAATGCTCATATTTTCGCTATTGCTTTAGGGCTAACATGATTCATCGGTCCACAGCACGAATCGCATGCTAGGAAATCGAACAAACACTAGCTTGCAAGTCATGCTTAACTACCGAGTTTATGGACTGAAATTCGCGAGTCGTGGATCGTCTGGCGCCATTTTCTTTGCGTTTAAGTAAGCGTTAAAAGCCGAATCGCGGTCGCCCGTTGCCCGGCAGGCTTCGATCAAAATCAGGTAGGCATCGATGGTTCCCAAGCGATCGACAGCAATTTTGGCATGGGAAACCAAGTTGGTAGAGTTTCCTACCCCAAGCAGAAACTGAGCCAATTGAAGATCAGCCATGCCGCTTGAGTCGGCGTTGACGGCCATTCGTAACGCGCTTTCAGCCAAAGGCAAATCGTTTACGGCTACAGCGAGGCTCGCCAGGTTATGGTAGTTCAATAGACTCTCGGGCTGTATCGCTACCAGCCTTTTGTAAACGGCAATAGCATCTTTAGTACGCCCCTGGCGTCGAAGAAGGTCGGCCAAAAACAAAGCTCCCTTTGCCGAGTCTGGGGCAATCTCGAGCGAGCGAAGGAAGTATTTTTCGGCCATCGGATACGCATCATGGTCGGCAAAGGCTGCTCCCAGCATGGCGTAGTTGTGGCTTGCAAATCCGCGAAACGAAAGCTCATACTTTTGATCGTCCGCCATGACGCTGGGTTCGACCCGCGGCATTTGCTTTCGTATTTCCTGAGCTTCTTCTCGTTTGTTTTGCCGCATCAATGCGTTCGAGAGCGAAACATAGGTTGCTAGATCGGACGGTCGCTGCAACATAGATTCCCGAGCATACTTCTCTGCCTCTTCGAATCGTCCAACTTGGATCAGAGCTTGTGACAATCGGAGTTGAGAAATCGTTTGCTTGGCCGCGGAGGGGACGATAGCCACGGCGCGCTCAAGTGTTTTTATGGCGGCATCGATCTGCCCAGACTGACTATAGGCCTCACCCAAAGCGGACAACAATGGCTCTGTTTCTAGACCGATGCCAATCGTCTTTTCCACCATGGCAATGACCTCCTCCTGTTTGCCGACCTGCATGAGCAGATCCGCCAAAGCAACAACAACGTCGACTTTGTTTGGGGCTATCTTGTTAGACTTTCTAAGAAGTTCGATGGCTCTTTCGGATTGCTGAAGCTCCGCGTAGATCAAGCCCGCAATGTGAAGGATTGCCGGATCTGAAGGATACTTTTCAACGGCTCGTTCTATTTCGCTGAGAAGCTCCTTTTTTTCTTCAGCGCTGCCCCTATAGCGTGTTTCCGTTGGCAAAATCAATCGAGAGCCTTCCGTGGCAGCAATAGCTCTGGGATGGTCGGTTATCGAAGCTCCGTCTTGAATTGGTTTGGTTGCCTGCGACGCTTGCGATGAATCGTCTGGAGAGTCTGGCAAGGGAAGCAAGTAGATAACCAAAAGCCAAGCTGAAGCACAAATCGCCGCAACCATGGCAAGCTGCCAATATTTCGTATTTTTTTTTGCTTTTTTTGCTTTGGGCAACTTTGGGGTCGGTTTACTTGGAAGTTTACTCATGAAAACGGATCTCACCGGTGGAACTTGATCTGCTTTCTAGCTTGATTGTAGCTTGGTCCATCTTATCGGAGAGACCGTCCGAACGACTGTCGTGGGAGATTCAGTAGCACGTCCCCCGGGGCAGTGCGAAACTCAGGCTAGGATCCCAAACTACGTCAAGATAGCAATGACCACAATTCCCAAGTTGATCCGATGAAAAAGAAAAGCGGGATTTCCCAAGAAAAAAGCTGTTCCGGACGGGTCGCCGTATTGCCTCTGAAAAAGCGTAGAGGTAAAATCCGAGCTATTGAGTAAAAACGACAAATTTCGTGAAAAAGTACTCATAATTCGATTTCGATTTTTTTTGTTAGAGTTTTAAGAAAGAGAGGGCACTACCATGCCAACCGTTTTCCGGCGGAAGTATACAAGTGGTTTTACACTTGTCGAATTATTAGTAGTGATTGCAATTATTGGGATCTTAGTTGGATTGTTGTTGCCAGCCGTGCAAGCAGCTCGAGAAGCTGCACGCCGGATGCAGTGTTCAAATAACCTCAAGCAGCTTTCACTGTCTGAACACAACCACCATGACGCGTTCAAGAAGTTTTCCGCGTCGTCACACGATCTTCAGTGGAAGACTGCTCTTAATAGCGGCAATTCCTATGAGCGTCTAAGTTATATAACTCGGCTTTTGCCGTACATTGAGCAGTCGGCACTTTTTAATCAAATCGCTCCGTTTGCTTTGGCGGGTGGTCGGCCATGGAATTTTGGTGCTAGAAGTACTGGAGAACAAAGTCCTTTCTCACAAAACATACCTACATTTCGTTGTCCATCTGATCGAGTTCAAACTCAGCTCGGCGATTGCAAGCCGACGAACTACGTTTGCAACCGAGGCGACCTGTATTTGAATTCCGGCGACTGGGAATGGAGAGGAGCATTCTCCAACGGCGAACGTGGCGTTGGTAATTTCGCGACGCTCAAAGACGGATCTTCCAATATCGTGATGCTCTCCGAGCTGGCTATTGGTCGCACCAATGGAACCTCGGGTGGTGACGGAATAATCGAAGGAACCGCAAGGAATTTGATCGGACCAGTCGGTGGCGCATTTACACCGTCGTTGTGCCTAACCTCGAAGGGGCCAAACAACACAATGGTGGCCGCATCTCTTCAATACACATGGGATGATACCGGCTGGGGAAAAGGACGACGATGGGGTGATTCGTTGAATGCATACACATGCTTCTTTACGATTTTGCCACCTAACGCCCCTACCTGTTCCAACGATAACGCCGAAGGCAACGCAATGCCGACAGCTAGCAGTTACCATACCGGCGGTGTCAATGTCGCTATGTGCGACGGCTCCGTTCGGTTTGTTACCTCAAGTATCGATTGCGGCAACGCCTCGTTCGTGGTACCTGTGCCTGCCAACGATTCGAATACACGTCACTATGCCGGACCTTCCTATTGGGGTGTTTGGGGTGCTATGGGTTCGGCCATTGGTGGTGAAGTAACTCAGTCTCAAGATTGATCGAATATTATGCGTCACGAACTTGGTGTGACGCTTAATCATGGAAGGCCGAACTCAGTTCGGCCTTCTTTTTTGGCGTCGATCTTAAGGCGGTCCGATTTAAATCGTAGCAGAAGCTGTCAAAGCTTTCGTGAATGCTGGGCGCCAACGAAATGCTTGACACATTCCGCTACTAGGGAACGCTAGCAAAAATATTTCGCGGCCCAGCTTAAGATCGACGCCTATATTTCAGTCTACCGTTCACCTAAGAGCTACAAATAAGCGCGAAGGATTTTCGCTGCTTGTTCTGGCGTAACGGTGTTGATAAAACAATCGGAGCCCCATTCAAAGCCGGCCACTTTGCTTAGTCGTGGAATCACTCGCAACCTCCAGTGATAGGCTTCCTCGTTGCCACCGGCGAACGGACTTGTTTGCAATACAAAATTGTATGCTGCCGATGGATGAGCCGATTCCAACGCCCTAAGAGTCTTCTTCGTAACAATCGCCAAATCTTCGCGTTCGCTTTGATTGATTTCTTCGTAACGGCTCTTGTGCACCCTGGGAATGATGGAAAAGCTGTATGGGAACCGAGACGCAAACGGGCAAAGTGTGACAAAGTGTTCCGTACTACAGAGGATCCGTTCATGGCGTTCCTCCTCTGCGTTAATCAATTGGCATATGTAGCAGCAACCATACGTATCACGGTGCAAAACCAACCGCTGATTGACCTTCTCGATATCGCGAGGCACAAAGTCCAAGCTGATCAATTGGCTATGTGAATGGTACAAAGATGCCCCGGCATCGGCGCCATAATTTTTGAAGACGACCGCGTACTTTAGGTCGGGCTGGCTTCGCCAATGAGTCAATCGACGGCGGTACGCTTCCAGGATGAGCGCGATGTGGTCTTCGGGCAGCGCAGTAATACTATCGACATGAATAGGCGATTCGATGATAACTTCGTGGGCACCTTTGGCAATATTTCGTTGGAAGAGGTGGTCTGCTTGTACGGTTTGCAATTGCGCTGTTGGCGAACCACCAAGTTCACTTGCGCAGTTGAAAAGAACTTGACTTGACAAGCAATGCGCAAAGACCACATCGTCCGACTTCGACTCATGTCGCTGTACAGCCGGAAATTTGTTTGGGACTACACGCACTTGCCATGGTTGCCTAGCTAACTTGCTAGGATCAGGCTTCCGATTTGTTGATGTCTCGTCGAAATCATGAATGGGCAAGACGAGTGAAGGACGAGGCGTCTCATGTTCTTTACCAGTACAAAACGGGCATTCCGTCATGGTGTTATGACTGACGCTACGCGATTGACGAAACTGGTCAGGACGTTCCTCTCGGTTCGTTGCAAAGATTACCCAACGATCCGACAACCAATCGTAACGTGTTTCGTTCATGGCGATGTTGGCTTTCTAGAGTCTACCCTCTATTGCTGCCAACTCGCGGGCTCGGCGGTAGACGGATTCATAGGCGGTCGCGCTATTGGTCCACGACCAATCCTGCGTCATTCCCCTTCGTACCAGTGTATCCCAGATTTTGGGTTCACGCGAATAAGTATCTACGGCACGCCACACGCATTCCTTTAGAGAATCGAAGTCGTAGTTCTGAAACGAAAAACCAGTAGCCGTCCCAGCGGCTAAACTAGCTTCGTTTACGTTGTTGACCGTATCGATCAATCCGCCTGTAGCATGGACGATTGGAATCGTCCCGTAACGCAAACTGTAAAGTTGGTTCAAGCCACAAGGTTCATAGCGACTTGGCATCAAGAACATATCGCTGGCGGCCTCAATCTTGTGCGCGAGCGGATCTGAAAACTCGAGCCGGACCGCCACTCGATCTGGGCGACGCTGGGCTAAATCGGACAATGCATTTGCCAAGCGTTGTTCTCCATTGCCAAGGATGACCCATTGGACATCCAGAGAATCCACCGTTTGCTCAAGAAGCGGCTTCACTAGGTCCCAGCCTTTCTGTTCGGCGAGTCGACCTATCAAGCCAATCACAGGAACATCGTCGCGTTCAGGAAGTCCAAGCTGAGTTTGTAAATCGCGCTTGCATCGCCTCTTTCCTTCCTGCCAATTGTCTATCCCATAATTTTGAACTAAATGGTTGTCGATACTCGGGTCCCAAACATCATAGTCGACCCCGTTGACAATGCCTGCGACTCGATTGCCTCGTACTCGGAGGGTGCCGTCCAATCCGCAACCATGCGCCGGCGTTTGGATTTCCATTGCATAGGACGGACTTACCGTGGTAACGAAGTCGGCGAAGGTAATCCCCGTCTTCAGTAAATTGAGATCGCCAAAAAACTCCATTTGTTGCCAGTTAAAATATTGCCAGTTCAACCCAGTTAGTCCCATATCGTGCTGCCAATATCGACCTTGGTATGCCAAATTATGGATGGTCATCACCGAGGCTGCATTGCGATACCACTTGAATTCTCGGAAGTTGGTTTTGTGGTAGGCGGGAATCAGTCCCGCTTGCCAATCGTGACAGTGGATGATGTCAACATGCAAACGCAACCGCTCGATCGCCTCAACGACGCATCGTGAGAAAAAACAGAACCGTTAGCAGTTGTCACGAAAGTCTCCGCGATCGTCTCCGTAA
>JANLRK010000531.1:0-2179 GCA_031361585.1 Pirellula sp.
AATCAACGAGCCTCCCGGTCGTGCCGAGATGCCCTTCGCTTCGTCTTCCGCAATATCATTCTACGAACAATCGTCGTGCCGTACCACTACAACGGAGGAGGAGGGGGCTTCCCACTCCCCCAACATCCTCTCCAACGGCTCCGGGTCTGCCAGCCGGTGATCCGTCCCAACCTCGATCAACGTCGCACCTGAAATTCGAGCCAATTCCTGTGAATCGTCAACGAAATTGCTTCATCGGTTCGCCGAGCTTGTGAAAGCCAAAGGCCAACCGCTTCCCCGACCAACCTTACTTCGGACGGTTTTCTGGGTCTTTGCTGCCGATTTCGGTTCCGTAAGCGTCGATTTCCTCCTGCGACACGATCCCATCGTGGTTTGTGTCAGCAGTGTCAAAGTTCCGCAAAAGTTGCTCGACATTTCGATGCGACTTTTGCTTCCCAAAGATTTCCATCTCTTCACGAGTCAACTTGCCGTCTAAGTTATGGTCAGCAGCATGGTTGTCCATCCTTAGGCGGTCCACTCATGAAGGTTTGAAAGATGGTGAAAAAGATGCTGCCGTTCTTGGGGACCTTGCCCTTTTTGCGAATACTCTCCGGATCAATTCGGACCAATGCATCTTCCGGGAATGCGGAGAATGCGTTGTACGCTTGGTTGGCAAGGATGTTGCGGTCGGCAAGGAAAAGAATGCGAGGGCGGCGCGATGGTTCTCGGCTCAAATTCCAGCGACTGTGGAACAACTTCCAAGCAATCTGGAACGCGATGAAAGTCTTGCCAGTCCCGGTTGCCAACGTTAACAGGACACTTACCTGCCCTGAGCCGGTCGAAGGGCCCTTGGGAGCGGCCCATGTTTCCCATCGATAGGGTTTGTCGAGAATGTGCGTGTACTTTTTGCCGTTGAGTGCAGCTTCGCTGGCTTTGTCTTGCTCCAGTGCGTCAAGGTACTTTAGGAACAGCAGCCAAGATGTTTGCTCGGTGTAGTCCAGTTCACTGGTACACCCGGCATCTTTCCAGAGGACATCGTCAATATTCTTAAATGCTTGTTCAAACACGGGCGTCCGTTTTCTGTGCTGCGAGAACTCCTGTCTACTTCTCTTCCCACCTGGATGGCAAGTCGAGATCTTAATCTATGTGCTATTGCGAATGTAGCCCTAGCGTCATTTCCAGTGATTTCGCGGCGCTTTGACCTCTCCAATCTACGAATTGACGTGAATGCATCGAAACGTTTGCAACATCCGTGGTTTTGCGTTGCCGAACTGGATAGCGGTGTGATAACCTTTTCGCTGTGGGGTGGTTCCCACATACACGCTTGCGACGAACCATCTCAAGCATCATGGTTATGCGGTCAATGTTGTCGAACGATGCGAAGTACTACGCCTGGTCAGTTGAGAAATGGGGCATCGAGCTCAAGGCCGCTAAGAAAACAATAAATGGCTGTGATGCGTGGAAGGAAATCATGCAATGGCGAGAGGCTAAAGTAGGAGGACCATTACCCATGGCCAAAGTAAAGACGAAAAGCGAAGTCGCAACAGCTGAACAAATTGCGACATTGATACGAATCTACCGATCTGCAGTAACCAGCGGTGACCATTCTCTACGTCGTGCAACGGCACAACAACTAGCCTTGCGTGGCATCCAAACGGCTGATCTTGCTATTGGTCCAAAAGGGGGCAAGTCATGAGCCTAACCCCTGTTGAGATTGACAAACTGGCCGATGCCATAGCCGAGCGGCTGGCGAGTCATACCACTGGTGATGTAATGCTGGATGCCATCGGTGCGGCGGCGTTGCTTGCGTATTCAGTTCCGACAATCGAGCGGCTAACAAAGGCGGGAGCAATCCCGAGCATTAAAGTTGGCCGTTTGCGGCGATACCGGCGGGTTGATTTGGTGGCGTTGCAAAATAAAAAAGGGGGTGCTGAATGATCGACCATTCAACACCCCAAAGCAACAAAGATGCAAACCATTGTACCGATGTTGGCTATCGGCGTCGAGCATATCGAATCGATGCGGCCCCCTGCGTGCTATGCGACGTTGAACCCAGTCGAGCCGGCATTGCTTGCCCGGGCTGTTAATCGTATCGGCCATAAAGCAACATCCACTACTACCGATGCTGATATTATTCGGCGGCGGTGGTTGTTCATCGACATTGATGCAAAGCGGCCCGCTGGTGTGTCCAGTACGGATG
>JANLRK010000536.1:0-3092 GCA_031361585.1 Pirellula sp.
TGACGAACACATCTACGAATGCCCCAGTAGTTGCATCGTAGCGAATCACTTCATTCGTTAGACTGCTGGATACATAGACGTATGCGCCACGGAAAACGATTGCGCGAGCCAGTTTAAAGTGCCCGTCGTCGGGTATAAAAGTGTCCATAAAATCTCCGGTACTGCCGTTGTAACGGACGATGGAGTTCGTGGGGTTTTTGGCACTGTAAAAATTGCCATCTGGTCCAAACGTGATTGGATTGTTGGTTGGGTAGCCGGGAATACCTGGAACGAAAGCGCCTCGGTAATGAGCCGTGTGATCCCCCTCGATGCCTGAGGTGTCCGCGATCGAGATTTGGCGAGTGGCGTCGTCATCTACGATAGAGACAGTGCCATTGCCCTTGCCGATCGTAGCCCCACCAGTTGCATTGCTCAATTGCACGGAAAACGATTGAGTGGGCTCGGCAACCAAGTTGTCCTTGGTGGCCAGCAAGATCCGCCTCGTTGTCTGGCCGGGATTAATAGTAACAGTACCTGAATTAGCGTAGTATTTGCTTACTGCCGTGGCGCTGCCGTCAGCGGTCGCGTAATTCACTGTGACGGGTGTAGCATTGGTCGCAGACAGGCTAACAACAACACCACGGTCGTACCGTTGGACCGTATTGTAAGTATTGCTGCTGATGAGGAGGGCACCCTGTGCATCAAACGCCAATCCCAATGGGTTGCGAAGGGACGGGGATACTGAATTGACGAGTAGGTCTCCGAGGGAATTGCCCTGCGCGTCGTAGCGGTAAACGCCGTTGCTCTGGTCACAGACATAGAGCCGGCCTTCCGAGTCGAAGGCCATGCCTCTTCCTTTAATATTGGGAACAAAAGTATTCAGGAAGGTGCCATCGCTGCCACTGAATCGTAGAACTCCGTTCGTTTGACCACCATCAACGTAAAGGTTTCCATCCGAGCCAAAAACTACAGCGAGTGGCTGATACAGGCCGCCACTTAAAGGCATGACAAACGTTGCTCCAGACTGCCCTGTAGCCGGTAATGGAGCGCCGGGCGAGGCGGCCAGCGGCCCCTGATAGCGCATAATCGAGTGAGTGCCCATACTAGAGACATAAAGACTTCCATCCGAGCCGAACGTCACCGCTCTAGGGAAGTCAAGTCCACCTGACCCAGTCGAAACGAAGGTCTTGATAAATGCGCCCGTATTGCCATTGTACTGCAAGATCTGGTTTGTACCGGCGCTGACGACGTACAGATTACTGTCCGGCCCAAAGGCTAGCCCCATCGGAGTGTGCGCAGGATTGGAAAGACCGCCTGATCCCTGGGCAACAAAGGTATTAATGAATGCTCCAGTAGAGCCGTTGTAGCGAAGGACAGCGCCACCAATCTCAGAGACATACACATTGTTGTCCGGTCCGAGGGCAATACCAGCTGGTGCCTGGAGGCCGCCGCTGCCTGCCGAAATGAACGCACTGGGACTACCAATCTCGCTCATCGTCGCATCGGCCACTGAAACAGTAACTGCGAGAAGTTGGCGGTCTTCCAATTGCTCCATTCGAAGAGGTCGTTCATTGCGGATCTGCACGCGTGTTGCAGACCAAGGCAATTGTTTGCGTAAACGTTTCATGGGTTGTTCCGGTTCCTCGGTCTGCGTTAAACTAGAAGCCATCCCTCCAACGCGCAGACCGTGCGTTGGAGAATTGGAGAGGTCGGTGAGGAATTTACTTGGTCGTAGGGCCTCACCGGCCGTTTTTGTATTTGTTTCAATAATGCCTTCTTCCGAAGATCGATCTCGGCCTTCTCCCAACACTTTGCGAGTGTCGGCAAGCGAGCTCGTTATCGTGCGCAACAATTCATTGCTCCGATCATGCGGGCCAATGCGATCAACTAACTTCTGCAATCGATCTCGCGATTGTGTCAGCATCGACATGCCTTCGGTTGCTTGACCTTGGGCGACTACAATGGCACCGAGGTTCTGCTGGGCAGCCGCCATTCCCACTTCGTACTCGAGCATGTCGGGATACTCCAATTGAAGTTGTTCCCACAAACGTAGCGCAGAGTCGCAGGTCTCATGAGCCTTGACTAACTCATCGAGTTCCTTAAGCGTGTGTGCAAGCTTGGTAAGCGAATTCGCTAAATGGGATTTGACCTCGGGGGATTCCGGATGCCGTTTGGCAAAAGCACTCAATATGCGTATCGACTCTTCACAATGCTCCCGGGCATCGGATAAGCGTGGAGAGAGTTTTTCTAACGTGTCAGCCAGAGACCGATGGCTTTGTGCCCATTGAATATGAGCCTTCTTGGATTCTGGCTGCTCTTTGGCAAGTTGTTCCAGCAAGCCAATTGCAAGTTCATGAAATGGGATGGCTTGCTCGACTTGATCCCATGCAAAGCGGTTGGCCAAGTTCTGATAGCCCAGGCTCAAATACTCTCGGTAGAGCGTTTGGTCGGGGAAACGATCGGCTAACTCTTGCCAGATTTCGATCGCTCGCTCGAGCATTTCGCGACCGTCTATATCCTGCGTGCCTACACCGACATTCGTATAGCTTTGCGCAAGCTCCAATTGCAACAAGTCGTTATCAGGATGCTCGGAGGCTAGTTGTTGTCGCAATGCCAATGCATGTTGCTCGTATTCGAGCGATTCGCTACCGGCACCGCGAGTGCGGTAATGATCTGCTAGGTTGACCAGGACTTTGGCGAGGCTTTGGCGATAAGCGAATTGCGTTGCATTGTCCCCTGCCAATTGGTCGAAGAGCTTGGCGGATTCTTCGAAGGATGCGAGGGATTCATCGAATCTGCCCAGTTCTCGTTTGACACCGCCGAGTTGATTCAGTGTTTCTGCGCGCGCTGCTCTGGATTGCTCATCGGTAGGCGAGATCCTGTGGAGTTTATCGTAATAGGGGATCGCCGCTTCGAGTAGTTTGCGGCGCAATTGACGAAAGCTTGGATGGTCCAGTTGATCGTCTTGAGTAACTCGGAGCAGATAAGTATCGACGGCTTCCTTAGCGATTTGATAGCGCTCATCGAGTTGCTTCTTTGCGATTTCCGTTTGTGCTTGCGAGTCACGAGCGCGCATTGCTTGCCAAGTCGCGACGACAGCTCCGATGATCAAA
>JANLRK010000619.1:0-2972 GCA_031361585.1 Pirellula sp.
GTCCGTCCGAAGCGGTCATCGTCTACGGCGGCGGCAACACTACCGCGTGTGCATGCAATGAAGACTTCTTCGAGAGAAGCCGGGCGACTTCTAATGCTCAATACGCCCGGCCTGGCTTGGATCAACTCCTTGGCTGCCTCACCAAATCCTCGCACAACCATACGGCGCTGCCGCCCCGATGACTGTTCGCTCAAGACCTCAATGTTGCCTGGCATGCGAGGCAACGCAATGAGCGGGTCATCAAGGCTGATCGTGACTTCGGAAATCGATTCCTTGAGATGAATCATCGAATCCATCAATCGCACCTTGCCTTGATGTATGATAGCCACCATATCGGCAACCCGCTCAACTTCCGAGATTTGATGACTCGAGATAAGAACCGTTCGACCCGTAACAGCCCGATCGACCATACTCTCCATGAATTCACGGCGCACGTGAGGATCAAGCCCGGACGTAGGTTCGTCTAGAATCAGCAATTCAGGATCGGGAGCTAGTGCCAGGGCCAGGGCGACTTTGGCTCGTTGTCCCTTGCTCAGATGCCGAATCTTGCGATTTCGGGGAACTTCGAAGTGGCCAATCGATTCGCCATAGCGTTCCAAAAACCCTTCTTCATAGAACGAAGCCGTGAACCAGCCGATTTCGTCGACCCGCATCCAGTCGTAGAGGGCAGGCTGATCGGACACGTATCCGATGCGAAGTCGTATTTCGAGCGCATTGGTACTTGGATCGAAGCCGCATACAGTGCATTGACCGGCCGTTGGGTTTTGGAAGCCTGTTAAGATGCGAATGAGTGTTGTCTTGCCGGCCCCATTTTCGCCGAGCAAGGCGAAGACGGAGCCACTTGGCACCTTGAGATCAATACCCCGAAGCGCTTCGCAGCCAGGGAACCGCATTTCCAAACCACTTGCTGTAATACTATCGGACATCATCTCACCTCGGATTGACTCGATGGATTTCTGATACTAATGGTTCCATTGTAGAACGGCACTCCGTGCCGTTTTTTTGCGGACGAAACGGCACGGAGTGCCGTGCTACACTAACTCGACGATGGCGCATTTCCTATCGAACTAACGGTTGCCACATTGCCGTCGAGTTTGTTCAATTGCTTGTGAACAATCTCGAGAATTTCGTCGGCCTCGAGGCCACCGTGCAGCGCTTGCGTTAACGCCTCTTTGAGGCTCTGTGCAATTACCGACCGCCGGATTTCCTTGCAACGTTTTATAGCGCCTGCACAAACGACAAGCCCACGGCCACGCAGAGTCTCTAAGACCCCATCGACTTGAAGCTCTTGATAAGCCCTCGCCACCGTGTTCGGATTGATGGCCAATTGGACACTCAAAGCTCGGACGCTGGGCAGCATTTGCCCAACCTTGAACGTCTCTTCGGCGATGGCGAAGGTGACCTGCCGAACAATCTGTTCGTAGATCGCAACGCCATTACTCTCATTGATCGAAAAAAACATAATAGATAAACTCCAAGTCCCGCGATGCAGTACCGGTGTACTGGGTACATGGTACGGTAGACGGCGAGCGGTGTCAAGTGAACGGCGGGAATTTGTTGTAGAATTCTTTTTTGGTACGTGGTTATGCATTTCGTAGTCGCACCCGGCAGGTGCGACCTACTTGCGACCGGAGGTCACTCTTGCCGAGAGTGACTTTTGCACACTCGGCCAACGCATCAAGGGAATAACATCGGTGGCAAAAGTCAAAACGGGGCTCGACTTATTAGTCTCGCAAAAATTCGCTCCTCTTCGTGGGAAACGCGTGGGGCTCGTGACTCATCCGGCAGCCGTCGACTCGGCGCTTCGGAGCGCAGTCGATCTGTTTGCTGCCGCGGATGGCGTAAAACTAGTAACTGTCTTCGGCCCAGAACATGGATTGCACGGGCAAGCCCAAGACCTCATCAGTGTCGCGGGCAACGAAGCCCGAGCAGTGCCCGCAGCCGTGTACAGTCTGTACGGCACAACCGCCACTAGCTTGCGACCGACAGTTGAGCAACTTCAAGGGATGGATGTACTCGTGGTAGATCTTCAAGATGTAGGCAGTCGATACTACACCTTTCAAGCCACCATGCGATATTGCTTGGAAGTGGCCCTGCCAATGGGCTTGCCTGTGATGGTGCTTGATCGACCCAACCCATTGGGAGGCAGTGTGGTTGAGGGGCCTGCTTTGCGATCGGGGTACGAGAGCTTTGTCGGCGCGCATGACCTTGCTATTCGACATGGCTTGACGGTTGGCGAATTGGCTATTCTATACCAAAGGGAGCTAAAACTAGGGCCAGGCGAAGTGCGAGTGATATCCTGCGAGGGATGGAATCGTCACGACTATTTCGATGCAACAGAGCTTCCGTGGGTGATGCCGTCTCCGAATATGCCCACCTTGGACACCGCGATTGTCTATCCTGGACAGTGCTTAATCGAGGGAACCAACTTGAGTGAGGGGCGAGGCACGACGCGGCCTTTCGAGATCTGCGGTGCACCTTGGTTAGACGCGGGCAAATTGGCCAGCAAGATGAATGCAGAGATGCTTCCAGGTATCACGTTTCGCCCTGCATGGTTTCGTCCGACGTTTCAGAAGCATGCGGGCAAGGATTGTGGTGGCGTGCAGTTGCATGTAACCGACCGGAATGTTTTTCAGTCGGTGCGAACGAGCTTGGCATTGTTGATGGTGATGCGAGAAATGTCCGGTGAACGGTTCGCGTGGCGAACGGAGGTCTATGAATTTGTAAGCAACCCCATTGCGATCGACTTGCTATTTGGATCGGATCGCGAGCGAACACAAATCGAGGCGGGTCGACCATGGCGTGAGATTGCTTCGAGCTGGGAATCCGAAGAACTTGCATTTGAAGATCGCCGTCATGCAGCCTGGATGTATTGAGTTGGGCCAACATGTTGGGGTCTTTACAGTCGCACCCGGCAGGCTCATCGTTACCCACATCTTTTTGTCATCAGTCGTGCTCGTGCTCAATGAAAT
>JANLRK010000168.1:0-1966 GCA_031361585.1 Pirellula sp.
GATGACCGTCGAAAGGAAAACGCGATTGCCCCAAACGACGGGCGATCCCCAACCTCGTCCTGGGATTTCCACTTTCCATTCGACGTTCTCCGTCACTGACCACCGATCCGGCAAGCCGAGGTTGCGAGATACTCCTGTAGCGTCCGCACCACGAAATTGAGGCCAGTTCGTTTGGTTGGTGTCATCTGCAAGTGAAGTGATGGCTAGAACAATGCACAGCAAACTGCATACGATACTTCGAGATAGGGAAAAAAATCGGCTTTGCATTTAGACCTCGATATCGAGTTTGTATGGTGGTTTTCCGGGCGCTCATACTCTTTGGTAGCCGAAAAGCCTGAACCTTCCGCAGCACAAGGCGTGCGGGATTCAAAACACCGCCAGCTAGCCCCTGCTGCACCACGTTGTTAGCCAAATGGAAACTGCCCTACGCAAAGAGCTCTGGTACAGCCAGTGCTTTTACCAATTCCCTAGGCTGGTTGAGATGATTGTAGACGATTGTCTCAGGGTCGATACCGAAGGAATGATAAATCGATGCCAAAAGTTGGGCCGGATGCAAAGGCGACTCTATTGGCGCGCTGGCAGTCTTGTCGCTCTTTCCATGAACGTATCCTCGTTTGGTACCTGCCCCAGCCATGACAGCCGTATAACAGTATGGCCAGTGGTCACGACCGTCGTCCGTATTGCCGTTGCCGCTGGTGCTAACGCCGCGTTCCGGCGATCGACCGAATTCGCCTACCGCGACCACCAAGGTATCCTCGAGCATGCCTCGCTGATCCAAATCCTCAATCAGAGTGCTCAAGCCCGCATCGAGCATGGGTGCCGATTGGTTCTTCATCCGCTTGGACAAGTCGACGTGATGGTCCCACGAATGGTTATCGCTGTTGGCAACCTTGGGCCAAATGACTTCAACGACTCGCGTACCGGCTTCGACCAATCTTCTCGCCAACAAGCAACTCTGTCCGAATGCGTTGCGGCCAT
Organism: Pirellula sp.; assembly: GCA_031361585.1. GTDB lineage: Bacteria > Planctomycetota > Planctomycetia > Pirellulales > Pirellulaceae > JBKCUI01. Next base: position 979 of record JANLRK010000168.1, read on the forward strand.
AAGCATCGCGTAGGATCTCGGCCTCTTGACCCAAATCGAAAGCCTCACGCGCTTTGCCGGATACGACCAACGAAAGGGCCTGTGAAAAATACTCGTCGAGTTGTTGATTTTCGACTGCCGCATTGATGATCGGCATCTGAGCATTGATCAAGTCTCTTAGTGCAGCCCGTCGCTGCAGTCGGACTGCGAATACCTCAGGTCGCAATTGCAAATCGCTGACGTTGATGCGGTCCATCTTATTCACATCTAGATCATCGCCGTCTGGAAACAATGTGTAGGGATCGTAAGCCTTCCCGAGGAACCCGGCGTATCCGCCTTTGCCAACGACATTGGATTCTTGAAGTGGTCGAGGAAGTGTGACGAAAGGCAACATGGGTTCGTCCGCAGGACGCAATCGGACAATGTTCGATCCAAAGTTCGGAAAGTCCTTCGGGGTCGGTGGCTCCAATTGCCCGGACGGACTGACTTTGTCGGTCGTATAACCGGTCATCATTTGATAAATTGCAGCTGTATGATTGAACAAGCCATTGGGCGTGTAGCTCATCGAACGAATCATCGTGAACCGATCGTTGATCGTGCTTAAACGCGGTAGATTTTCCGTGAACTGAATGCCCGGAATCTTGGTGGAGATATTGCTGAAGACACTTTTGACCTTGTCGGGAACATTTTCCTTTGGATCCCAGAGGTCCAAGTGACTTGGGCCACCTTGGAGATACACCATGATCATCCGCTTGGCTTTGTTCCAACCCGGTGCCTTAGTCCCCTCGATCGCTTGAACCGATTGCAATTTAAGCAGATTCGCCAAACTCAAACCGAACAAGCCAGAGCCACCAACCCTCAAAACGTCGCGCCGCGATATGTTGAGATGACGGTCACAAAGATCTTTGCCTGCACTGCCAATCAATCGAAACATGATGGTGACTCCTAAAATAGTTAAGTATCTACGATCGAACATCGAAAGTAGCATGGCCCCCTGGGCCGTGTGGCG
>JANLRK010000643.1:0-4266 GCA_031361585.1 Pirellula sp.
TGTTTCTGAGCATTTGGGTCGGGCACCATTCCTTGACTGAGCATTTCTGTATACATCAGGAATGTGGTCAATGGGGTGCGCAGCTCATGTGTCACGGCAGCGACGAAGGCCGAACGGCGCTCAGCCAGTCGAATGCTTCCCAGAACTAGTCCAGCCGAAGCCACAAGTGCGCAGAGAATACCAACCCAAGTCATCCCCAATAACCAACGCGTCGAAGAGGAGATGGCTACCGGCGGTTCGAGAAGACTTCCCGCATTCAATCTTGCTGGGATCGATGCTAAAAGGTTGGAGCCATCTTCCACCGCAACATTTTCGTAAATCTCAAGACGTGCATTCGGCAGCAGATCTTCAACCAGTTGGAGCATCGACGTGCTAATTGCGTTCCAATCCAGCCAGCAACCCTGCGCAACTTCATTGCCCTCCAAAGAAGCTTTTCGGACTAGTAGCAGTTCGCCATGGTGAGAAACGGGGATCATGGACATTGCGGACGGCTCATGAGGTCCCAAAAGTAATAGACTATTGTTCAGCAAACCATCGCTATTGGTTAGACGCTGCCCAAACTCTACTTGGGACCGATTCACTGCGTTGTTCCCTATCGAAGGCAGTGCAGCTTGAGTTTGAGACAAGAACGTTGATCTAGCGGTGGCCACGGACGGTAAAATCGCAAACAGACTATCTTTCGAAACTCGTTCTGCGAAGTCTTGAATCAAACGATCCGTATTCTCAATATGCGGAGATGGCAAGGTCGTGAGATGACCGTCGGCTGCGAATTGAAAGCACATCTTCACGTAAGGGGACACCGATGCAACGGAACTGGGACGAACGGACTCTTGGGCTAGGATAGGGGAAAGTGCGGAATCGATTCTCCAAAGCGCGAGCCGAGTATTTTCTTCGATTCCGGCGCGTTGCATTGCCTCGGCTTCCGAGCGTTCCAATCGAAGCACTTGATTGGTCATCCAAATCATGCCTGCGAGAACGCCTAGTGTCGCGATGCAGAAGGCAATACCAATGCGCCAGGGATACGTCAGTTGTTTCAACCGCGCAATGCCGTCAATCATGTTGCAAGTTCACTTCGGGTTCGATTCGAAACATGTAGCCTTTTCCACGGACGGTTAAAAGAATTTGAGGGTCGTTGCCGTTGTCTCGAAGTTTTTCGCGAAGCCGAGTCACGTGCATGTCGATGGTTCGCGTCGTGATGCCCTTAGGAGTCAGTCGCCAGACGCTTGAAAGAATCTCCTCGCGACTGATCGCCCTGCCGCGGTTTGAAGCAAGGTACTGAAGCAATTCCACCTCGCGTTCCGAAAGAGACTCGCGCTGCCCATCTGCTAATCGTACTTCGCGTCGCAGAAAGTCTACGATACCCTTTGGAATGTTAACCGTGTCCGTCGCGCTAGGGCGCTGTGGTGATCGCCGCAAAACAGCTTCGACTCGGGCCAGCAATTCTCGCACGCTAAAGGGTTTTACCACGTAGTCATCGGCACCACCTTGAAGACCACGGACGCGATCCGATTCGTCGCCGCGAGCGGTCAATACGATGATAGGCAACGTAGGCCGCTCGCGCCGGACTCTTTGAAGGATGGAAAGGCCGTCGCCGTCAGGTAGTACCCAATCCAAAAGCAATAGGTCGATCTCGCTGGACAATGCCAACTGCAGTCCGGTCGAAGCCAGACCAGACTCCAGCAGAGAATAGCCAGCGAACTGCAAAGAATCGACGATCCCGCGTCGAATCGCGGGATCATCCTCGATGGTCAAAATGCATTGTTTCATTCGGGAGTTCCATTGCAATGTCCCTCTCGGCACGAGTGACCTACGAAAGATTATGCGGTCCGAAAGTTCTACGGGCCATCAATTGGATGGGACGTATCTATTGTACTCGTATTCGAGTATCGTCTCTTCACCTGGCTTGAGAGTAACCTGCCAATTGACGGTCGAGGACAATTCGACCAAACGGAGTTGATCGGAATTCATTTGTACCGTTCCTTTGGGAGTCGATTTGGTTGGCTTGCCGCGAATGGGTGCAGTTACAGAAAGTTCCGTATTTTGCGTGGCAAAGCTCTTGAGCTTGATTGTGCCACGCAACGTAACGAGATCTAGGAATTGATTCGAGCTCGGTTCGTGGGCCTTGAGCTTTCTTCCGATTTCTTCTTCGCTGATGTTATTGGCGACGTTGATTGCGCTGGTAATCTCGAAGGCGCCCATTCCGCCGACTGGTGTGTACTTCAAAAGGTCCTCGCTCAGTGGGCTATCGCCTGATATCGCTAGGCATGGGCCAGTGGTCCATGGCGTTTTGGTATCGTTGCGCAGAACGAGCTCATGTTGAAGTGAGCTGGGCAAGTTCCATCGGTATTGATGCGTGTAACGAATTTTATGTGAGAACAAAGTGACGGTAGCTCGCTCTCCCTGCCGAACAGTGAGGTCTCGTTTGGTGTAGACGGTAAAATCGCCGGACGCTGCATTGCCAAGTGCTGGTAGGCTGGAAAGAAGGTCATTAAGGTCATTTCCTTCCGGTGGATTTCGACCGAACTGAATTAAACCATCGCTGTTCGAGGTTATGGAGTTGTTGGATATTGCAGCTCGATTCATGACTTGACTCATGACTTGCGATGGGACTCCGCCAACGGATAGGCTTGAACCAATTGCTCGGATGGCGCGACCAACAGCGAGAGGAGAAAGCAACTCGCTGTGAATAAAATGCGGAACGCCGACAACAAAATTCACATCGCAATGAACCAAGTCCTCGGCCTCATTCACTAGGGTCCCACGCAGCGTTAATTCTGCATTCTCCTCATCCAGAATTCTAAGTGTGTACTCGGGAATCCACGTTATTCCCTTGCGCATGTAGGCGATTCCGAGGTTGGCTGTCTTTACTGGTTTTTCTTGGTCGTCGACGACATGAATGCGAAGTGGCAAGTTGAGAACACGAAGGCTCTTGATAGCTTGGATTGGGACAGCATGGCTTTGCGCCGGTTCTTCGATGACAGCAAACTCCGGGCTGAGCGATACGAGTTTACCATTGACTGTGCGAACTTCATTTTTGTGACGATACTTCAACTCGACGAGCATTCCTTTGAGTTTGCCCAAACGATCGAGCTTCGTTTCCGTTGTGTTGGAGGCGTCGATACCATCAAAGTGGATTGACTCACCGGTACCCGCTCCGACAACGTCGACAGTCTCGGTGGGCGATGTAGAGTAGATGGCAAGTGTTCCAAAAGCGGCGGGAGGCAACTCCTCGGCGAAGCACCAACCGTCGCTAAGTGTTGCTTGGGCGTGGCGTGTGAAGAAGCCCATGCCATTCTTGAACACAGCCACGGATTTCGTCTTTGGTTTCAGAACATGTGGATTGTCCGCCTCGAGCGAAGATTCCGATACCCAACTTGGACTGGACTCCGATTGAGCAAAACCATGCATGGAAAATAGTCCCACGACGCCAATTGCAGAGGCAATCGAGAACCCCCAATGGTGGAGAATTTCCTTTGAAAACAAGCCTTTTAGCAGGCTTTCGAGCTTTAGAATCGAACACATGACGATCACCGAACCCTTCGTAAAGTTGAGATGTGCGAAATAAACGCTACCCATAAAGGAATACTTTAAAAACGGTCCGGAGTTCGTAACGGCTTTGTAACAACTGGGGTCTAGGCTTGCGTGGGCTCTAGTTAGTGTGGCACGGTGGTCCCCACCGTTATTTGCAAACAGAATGATTTGAGAAGTGTATCTACCGGTAGCAGGGCCGGAGGCTGAGCAGCATAGCCCCTGGGACAGTCAACTCCGGCTAAGGCGGATTGGCAGTATTCTTCAACATTTCTCCGCGCGGATGCTGGCAGCATCCGCCACGCCCCAGCAATCGCGATCCTTTTCAAATTCGAGCGTAGGGGCGTATCCCAAGACTCAGGCAGAGCTCATAATGGTAACGAAACTCTTCTCCCATTCGTGAAGGATCCATGCCGTGTTCTCAACGGTTAGACCATCGGTTGCATATGTTTCTGTATTCGTTTGGGGCGTCTTTTCCTTGACGCTTCAGTGCCTACTCGTCGACGCGGCTGATCCCCCCAATCCTTTTGACGGTAAGTCCTTTTCCGTATGGACTACCATCGACGGTAGACCGGTACCTGAAGGTTGGGAGATCGTGGATGGAATCCTTCATCTCAAAAAAGATGAAAAAAGAACGGGCCACATCGTCACAGCCAATGAGTATGGCGACTTTACGCTGTCGTTCGACTGGAAGATTGCGCCAGGTGGCAACAGTGGTCTAAAGTACCGCGTACGTTC
>JANLRK010000655.1:0-1811 GCA_031361585.1 Pirellula sp.
ACGAAGCCGGTATTCGCGCGACATTGTTCGGTGGACGCGATACCACGCATTCCTGGATCAATGAAAATCTCGGCCAACCCGATGATCCGGCCACAAAAGCACTATTCGCGTTTGTCGGCGAAGCGTTGAAGAAATGACTACCAGTAGGTCACTCTTGCCGAGAGTGACTTTGCACTGTCAACACGGTCCCCAAAAATGCTTTAGAGTATCGCCGTCATCGCTCACTCCCAACTACGATGGTTCGACGATCACTTTTCGGGCGGCCTGACTCGGTTGATGAACTCATTGAGCTGTCGCAAGTAATCGTCGGACATCCAATTATTGTGATCTGCCTTTGAAACAACCAACATTGTTTTTGGTTCGTTAGCGGCACCAAATAGTTTTTCACCGATGGCCAATGGAATAGTCTGATCGTGGTCGCCATGACTTTGAAGCAACGGTCCATGGTATTTTACAATGCTGCTTTGCGAGTTCAGTCGGTTACGTGGAACCAACCAAGACAGCTTGGGAAAGTGGATCTCTGCTACATCCCTCAAGGACGAAAATGTACTTTGTAAAACCAAGCCACGCGGAGCCAACTCCGATGCAAGCTGCACCACTATAGCACCTCCAAGCGATTCTCCCATCAACAGCATTTCGGAGGTTTCGATAGACGCAAGCTCGCAGAGTTTGGCCCGAGCGGCTTTCGCATCTTGGAGAGCACCTTCAACGGTTGGTGTACCCTCGCTTCGTCCGTAGCCCCGATAGTCAAAAATGAAGACAGATACCTTTGCTTTTGACTGAAGATACCTCAACCATGGAGTTCGGGATGCAACATGACCTGCATTACCATGTGCAAGCAGAATCACCGCACGCGGTTTGTCGGACGGACAGTACCATCCGTGTAATTGCGTTTTGTCGTCAGCGGCAAAGTATACATCCTCAAATCGCAGATCCGTTGGTTGCCAATCTCCTGCAGGATACTTGGCAGGAAAGAACAACAGCAACTCGTCAATGGACTGCGGTTGGGCAACTTTCAGAGTTTCCGTCGACGACTCTTGTGCGTCAGCGCTAAAAAGCCCCAACGGCAACAAGGCAACAGCGAGAAACATTAATCTCATCATTCGAATTAGCCAGATCCAACAAAGGAACGTCAATCTATCCCTATTGCACTACAGCGGAACAGCTAATTCACTTTAATCTATACGATTCCAACTATCTCCCCATTCCGTCCTCGATTCTCGCAGATTTATAGTACGTCGGCTGGAGATGCGAGTTGGGAAGTATGTTGACGGATTCGCATTGCGGTTATAATTGTTCCCAGCACGTCAATCATATTATCCCGTTCAAAAGCCAACCTAGTGCCGCAGCGCATTTTATACGAGTCGCACTCTCACACGCCACTTTGTAATCACGCAGATGGAGATCCAACCGAGTATGCTGCGGTCGCGTTCGCGCGCGGGTTGCGGGGATTGATTATAACCTGTCACAATCCGATGCCTGATGGTTTTTCACGTCACGTACGCATGCGGGAAGACCAGTTCGATGAGTATGTTGACCTTGTCGCAAAGACACGCGACGAGTGGCAGGGGCGGGTCGATGTTCGTCTGGGGCTCGAAGCTGACTACTTTGAAGGCAGCGAAGCCTATCTTGAAAGACAGCTCACGTCCGCAGAGTTTCATTTCGTCTTAGGCTCAGTTCATCCCCAAATTTCAGAATTTCGCGCGAAGTATTGGCAGCCAGACGCGGTGGATGTCCAGCGAACGTATTTTCGCCTCTTGGCCCAGTCAGCCGAAACTGGTTTGTTTGATTCCCTCGCGCATCCTGACTTG
>JANLRK010000660.1:0-16048 GCA_031361585.1 Pirellula sp.
GGTCACCAGTCTTGAAGATAGCGGGTGGTGCGCGGTCAGAGCGATGGTTAAGAGTAGCGAAGTCATTTCGATCATGGAAAAGCTGGAAGACCTGGGTGCATTGGCAATTCTAGAAATGTCGATCAACAACTGCCGCCTATAGCTAAAAGAATCAGCGAACAGTTCGATATTATCGTTGCATGCGATTTTTTACCTGCCATTTTTCTGCCAGAAAAAAACCTATACGGATGAGTGGTCTTTGGCAAAAAGATATGAGGTCGAAAATGCGGTGCTAGCTAGTTCTCAAAGTTCCGGTAATTGGAAGGACTTCGCAATTAGTTGCAGTCATCTTCGATTCTCATGAGTTGTTAAAATCCAAAAAACACCTATGCGTGATTTCATTTCAAGCAAACGGAATTTTGCGGAAAATCGTTTCGTGCATAAGGAATGACACTAGCACGAACTTTGGGCGACCAGAGCAGAAACCTCGTCGGCTGTCTTAGGTTTCTTTGCTTCGGGCCATTGGCAGAAAAATGACTGTTAAGAAGTGTTGCCAAAGACTTGGTTGCTTTGATTCCGGACAGCGTACGGCATTGATTTTTTACCCAACATCTTTCTGCCAAATCGATTCCCGAACGAAACCACCGTTACCTCGTGTATCGTCGAAACTATAGCGAGTCTAACCATTTCTCCCATTGCGGATGATTGATCGGTTTGCTAGCGGCTTTCAAAAGGTCGCCGATACGCTCGCGATCCACAAACTGAAATGGCTCGATATGTTTGTAGTGGGCTTCGCCCGTCGTGTCTTGGAGCAATTCGCCATCATGGTTGACTAACACGCCAATCAACTGGTTGGCAGAATCGCGTGCGATGCTGTAACGGTCCAGGATAGCATCGATCCGCTCGTCTCGAATCCAATCGATTTGCAACAGAACAAAGTGCTTTTCCAGTTCCTGTCGATGCTCGCGTTGCCATCGGGAAAAAGCGATTGAGGCTGGGTTGCGGATGGACACGAAACTAATCCAAACATCGCGATCGGTTCGGCGGGCCAATTCCAATGCTTGATCGAACCGTGCCTGCGCGTCCCACGACTGGTCAACCAACTGAATTTGCTTTGGGTCGATCAGCTCGTTGATCGAGGTGATGTTCTCGTTGGCATCGACTCGCTTGGTTACGATAGGTTTGCCGGTTTGATCGAAAAGGACAATCAACAGCTCATGATCGTGGCTTAGTCCCCATCCTTGTTCTTTGAGCCAAGCGGAATTTGCAGGATCGGACTTGAGTGTCGAGTCCGAGACAAGCAGAGGACTCAAGTGCCTGGTTGCGCCCGCGGCTGCCCGTCCGAACAGCCCCTTGGACATCTCGATGGCGGATTTTTCAGTGCCGTTGTACACGAGAATGGTATTGGTATTGAGCAGACGCGAACTATCCACTCGATTGTCGATTCGTTTTTGAAGAGGCACCGACATCTGATCTTGTTCGGTTAGCACCACGGTCGGCAAATGGGCAATGGGCGGTTGCAGCTCATTTTCGTAAAGGATTGTAGTCGCATTGCCGCTGTCGTGAGCGTGCGCGAACATGGCCATGGGAACACCGCTACAGGCGTTCTTGAATACATATTTTCCTTGGCTGTCGGTTGTCGTATTGACATTCTCGGTATGAAAGATAGTGCTGCCGAAAGGCTTTTTCTTTTCCCAACGAATCAGAGGCCGCGTGTCCAGCTCGATCTTGGCGTTTGGAAATGAGAAGCCATCGGGGTCCACCATCCGTCCCTTGACAGTGACCGATCGATTGAGTTGGATGACCAAGGGATCGGCGTCGGACGCTTCGAGGTCGACCACTTGCACTCCCCTATATTTCCCATCGAGGCTTCGCGCCAAAACGGCGATACGGGGACTCGCGGCTTGGCCACGAAATACACCTTGATCGTCGACGGCCAGTTTTGCCGTCGCGCGATAGACTTCGTAAAGATATAATTCGACGCTTACTTTCGACCATGGAAAACCAGACTCGACGTCGTCTGATATTTTGAGCCTGCCTTCAAAGGCAATCGGTTCCTGAACATCGTGATGAAAGGAAAGCACGGTCGTTTCACCGGGTCGCACGGTGGCTTTGGCATCGGCCTTCCAACGGCCATCAATGACATACGATTCGATTTCCCCAACGCGGGCTCGGGTGGTAATAATCCCGTCCTCGTCTGAGTAGGCCCACCATCGGGGCCCTGTTGAACCGTTCTTGGTCTGACCGTCATCGATCCATGTAATCGAATGCGGTTGAGAAAAATGAACCCAAACACCAGCGGCAGGTGCGAGCTCTTTGCCACGCGTGACGAGGACCTCCACCGCTTCGCCCTCGACGACATTCAGCGTCAATGGCTTGACCAACTCTGGTCTACTTGAAGCGAGGATGCCAGTCCAGGGCGCGCTCACCCATTTCGCGTCCTCCACATAGACGCAATAGGTATACTCTGGATGTACCGACGCGATAAACGAACCATCCTTGTTGACGCGACATTGAAAGGTGGAGCTCATATTCTTGACTTCGTTTTGAAAGCTAGAACCGGAGAGTAACAGACCATCGCCAATGCCCTCGGGCATCGCTAGTTTTCCACGCACTTCGGCGTTGGGTTGCACCGGCGCGACAACGACTTGAAAGGGCTGGGTAGTCCGCTGGAACGACACGAATCGCAAGTCTGGCGATAAAACATCAAACGCGTATCTAAGATCGGAAAACAAGATCGGAGTTGTCATGCCGTTTTCGTCACTGCGAGCGGTCAAGCACCTTAGCTCGGCATTGCTTGAAAACTTCTCGCTCCCAATGGACCCGTACGCGATGGCGACGTTTGCAATTGGCTTTCCATCGGTCCCCACGATCTGCACGGGCTCTAACTCCCATTCTTTGAGTTCAAGCTGAAAAGAGGTGCCATCCTTGGGAAGCGTTTCATAGACGACACTAGCAACCAAACGACCATCGGCAACGGCTGCCAAAAATACGGGTTGATGGAGTTCAAGCCGACTGACGGACACCATTCCAGCCTGGTCTGCTTGGATTGGTTCCGGATAAAACGCATCGCTGACAAAAACATGGGCACCGGCTACCGGTAGAGAGCCGCACGTTACTTGAATTTTTTGTAGGACTGGCACGGCCAATTTCAACAAGATTGGTTCCTTTGAGTCCGAAAGCAGATCGTGGATGGTGCTGGACCAAGAACCTTTCCATTGACCATCCAACGATCGTACGGTTATGACTGTGCGATAAGACAAGCCACTGGTCGAGGTTTCAAAAGTAGCGTCTTCATCGAGCTTGATCGGGAGCGTGTTGAACTCGAAAAGCCGATTTGGCACTTGTTCTACAATTTCACAAAGGAAGTCGCGTGGTGCCAATCCAGTTGGCAAGAGGACCTTGCCTCTCAATCGAATCCTTGGGCCGTCGTCAGCCTCGAACTGCGCCCGAGCCTGATGGCTCAAGCCAAAGGCGAAAACGATCGCATGCAGCAGGACCAATGAAAACATGGAGGCTACCCAGCAAAGGGTATCCGTTTCCCTTCGTGGACCATTTCGATGTTTCTGATGACACGCCATGGCGAACAATCGAGTTGCAAAGCAGTGCATGGCAAGACTCATAGTAGAGGGCGTTTCAACGGTTAGATTCGGGCTGTCGTCCAATGACTCTCATTTTACATGATGAGCGGCGCGCGCTGGCATCCGGATTCCGGAATGCCAATAACTTCAAGCAACTTTTCCGTACTCGCAAATCATTCTTCATGAACCACTGGCTTCTTCGGCTATATGTTTTGCTTTGGCTTGCAGAACAGCCACGAAGTTTAGTTCACGAAGAATAGCTTCGTATTGCTGCCTTTCCTCGGCCTCGAGAACTCCCTCAGAATTTTGCGTCGGCCATGAATCAAGCTGCGACTGAAGCTCATCGGTAACTCGCGGCTTTTGCAGTTTGGATGCAGCTTCCAACGAATGGCAGTTTCCTACAGAATCGAACAGTTGGTTAAGTGCGGTTGCGGTTGTCATGGAAGCATTTTGGTGGGTGGCACCTAGCGAAGCTGCCGCACCTAGCGAGGCTGCCACGCGTGGGCGTGGACGGCTTTAGGGCACCAAAGGGGGATGGCATAGGGCGCCAAAGGGGATGCATCTCAAGGCTCGGCACCCCTTTGGCGTCCTAAGGCCCGGTTTGATTCTCGACGCCGCGCACCCGTTTGGTTCCGATCGTGTGGGACATCAACGGCGTCAGGCCCGGGTCGGGCCCAGCTTTGTCAGGCCTTGCACCTATTGTGGTATACTCGATGGCTTTCCAGCCAATTCCACAGTGAGGTTAAGACGGCCATGACGCTTTTTCGAATCTGCACTTTCGCAATCGTGGGAGTATTCGTGTTTTCGGCATCCGTTAATTCTCAGGACTGGCCGCAATGGAACGGTCCTACTCGGGACGGTTTGCTTCCGAAGGGCACCGTCGCGAAGCCTATTCCGAAACAGGGGCTCGGTTTGAAGTGGAAGCAGCCGATTGGACTCGGCTACTCTGGCCCAGCAATTGCAAACGGTCGAGTGTTTGTATCCGATTACCAACTGGAGTCTGGCAAGATTACCAACAACCCAGGCAGCCGTGATCGGCTGACCGGCAAGGAGAGAATCGTTTGCATGGACGCTAAGACGGGCATACTATTGTGGACGAAAGCCTATGAAAGAAATTATGCCTTGTCGTATCCGGGTGGACCTCGAGCTGCGCCTGTGGTGATCGATGCGACTGTCATCTCGCTTGGAGCAGAGGGTGATTTGCTTTGTCTTTCCGCAGATGATGGAAAGATTATTTGGCAACGACAGCTTGCAGTGGATTACAAAACCGAGAAACCGATGTGGGGATATGCGGCGGTCCCCTTGGTGATCGGCCAACAGCTCATTTGTCTTGCAGGTGGTGAAGGAAGCTTGGTGGTCTCACTCGACCGTAAAACCGGCAAAGAACTTTGGCGAGCGCTGAGTTGTGAAGAAATTGGATATTGCCCACCCGCCTTGATTTCGCATGGCGGAGTACAGCAATTGCTGATTTGGAGCCCTGAGAAGATTTCGAGTCTCAATCCAACGAATGGTCAGCTTTTCTGGGAACAACCTTTTAAGCCTGATTACAAAATGTCGGTCGCACCACCGATTCTAAGTGGCGATATGCTTTTTGCTTCTGGCGAGGGGATCTCGGCAATGTTCAAGTTGTCGGCCAATCCGCCAAAGTCGACAGTGGTGTGGACGGGCGATCCCAAGATTTCGCTTGGACTTTCCAACACATCGGCGATTTTCCATGACGGTTACGTTTATGGAGCGGACTTTCAAAGCGGGGCATTGGTTTGTGTTCGCCAAGAAGATGGAAAACGAATGTGGCAATCTGCTTTGTCGACAACCGGCGTGGACCGACCCAAGGGCTCTGCCAACGGCAGCGCCTATCTGATCAAGGCCGACGGAAACGACTACTTCATTCTAAGTGAAACCGGCGACTTCATCTCCGCCAAACTAACTCCAAAGGGATACGACGAGACCGGACGGTTTCATGCGATTGACCCGACCAACACCTCCGGAGGACGAAGTGTTCTGTGGACATTCCCAGCCATAGCCGATGGTTGCCTGTTTGTCCGAAACGACCAGGAGCTGAAATGTTTTACGCTCGATTCAACGAAGGACTAGATGCAATACGGCGCTGGCACCGACGGTACGCATCGCTTCTCTTCTATCATCCAACGAAACGGTGGCATGAACAATCCTGATTCATTCGATCCTGATTTCCTTTCTGCATTGCGAAGCCCCGCAGATAGACTTCCGTTAACATTAGCCGAGGATGGCAACAATCTTAAGTCCCAACAACGCGAGGCGTCGTACCAGATCTTAAACGGTATACCGCGTTTTGTAAGCGACGAGCACCTTGAAAGTTTTGGCGATCAGTGGACAAAATATGAGGTTGCTCATGACGAGGAAGACCGGAAGACCTTTGCGGCCAAGACCGGTGTGTTGCTGAAAAAATTGCAAGGCCTTCGCATCCTTGATGCGGGCTGTGGGGGCGGTCGATACACTAAGATATGCGGCGAATCGGGAGCAACCGTTATTGGTGCAGATCATACGCGAGCAGTCGATAAGGCCCGGCATCTTTGTTCGCATTTGCCGAATACCCATTTCCTCCAGGCAGACTTGAAACATTTGCCGTTGGAAAAAGCATCGTTTGATTTCGTGTTTTCCATTGGAGTGATGCACCATGACTCAGACACAAAAGCGGTCTTTGATGAAGTCTCGAAAATGGTGAAACCGGGTGGGAGATATTCTGTTTGGCTGTATCGACGGAATCAGTGGTGGCAGGAGTTGATTAACACGGGCCTGCGTTCGGTAACCACCAAGCTTCCTTCTCAGGTGCTTATGCCATTCTGTCACCTCGGTGCGATTCTTGGTGGCATCCCTATTGTCAATCGAACGCTGAACAAAATCGTGAACTTCTCAGCACATCCGAATTACGAAAACCGAGTTTGCGATACTCATGACTGGTGGGCTCCCAAGTTTCAATACCACCATACGCAGGATGAATTGATTCAGTGGTTCCGCAATGCAGGTTTCGAAAGCATCCAAATACTTCCGCCTGAAAAGACGGGCCGAATTTACCAGTGGGCCTACGATCACGATCTCCTTATCGGTAGTGGAGTAAATGTCACAGGCATTCGATCAATGGCCTGAATGCGAGCAGCAGACTAGAAACTTCGATACAATTAGCCTCTATGGCGAGCGGCAAGTTGATCCGTACCAGTAGCATGGCCCCCTGGGCCGTGCGAAACTCGGGCCTGAGGCCCAAGCTACGGTAAACCAACTCCTGCCGCTCGATGCTTAAGAAGTCACTTTTTCGAGTTTTATTTGAATGCGGAGTGAATATGCTAAGCCGGAATGTCATGCTTTCAAAACATAAGTTTTTGAGTCTTGGACTTCTTGTCGTTGTCATGGTCGCCGATGCTCAGAGCGAGCAATTGCAAGTCGGCGTTGGTCATCGAGTGATTACACCCAATCCGTTATTGCCCGTTTCCGGAGGGATGGGGCCGACCTCGCCAGCCACTGAAAAGCGCGGCGAACTCGAGGCGCGTGCGATTGTGTTTCGGAGCGGTCAGACAACCGTGGCCTTCGTCGCGCTGGATCTTCTAGGATTTCCTTCCGTTCTTTGCGATCGGGTCCGAAGCCAGACACCTCGGATTCCAGCGGCGAACATCTTGATCGGTTCAACGCACACGCACAGTGCCCCCGATTGTTATGCCTTTCCAGATGGAAACGGCGGCCACACTGGCGATCTCAAGTATATGGATTTGGTGTGCAAGAGGGCGGCTGAAGCGATCAACGAAGCTCTGGACAGCATTCGTCCGGCTCAACTCAAGGTAGGCACGGATGAGGCCCGGGGCCAGATTGCATACAACTACTATGCGCCTGACCTGGTTGATCGACGCATGAGCGTGATTCAAGCGATCGCCCTCGACGGAAAAACGATTGCCACTTTAGTGAACTACGCGATTCATCCCGAAGTGCTTGGGTCGCGACTTGGAATAGTTAGTCCCGATCTTATTGGCCCGTTGCGAGATCGTTTGGAAAGCGAATCCGGCGGTATGGCGATGTTTATGAACGGTGCCCAAGGTGGAATGGTCACTGCCGACAATCGCAATCTGGAAAAGCCAAAGGATGCATTGCGTGGTTACTGGCATGACAATCGTACGTGGGAGGAATGTCAACGCATTGGAAAGACAATGGCGGACGAGGCCATTCGAATCGTTCGCGAGGCACCTGTGCAGAGCGCACCAACACTTCTATGCGCATCAGCAGACGTGACCTTTCCGGTGAACAACGAAGTACTATGGATGGTCATTCAAGGTTCGCCCTTGAAGTATCCAAACAATCCCGATCATACCATCACAACACGCATCAACGTCGTCAATTTGGGAAACGCGCAAATCTTGACAATCCCTGGCGAAGCTCTGCCCAATATCGGTTTCTATTTGAAGCGGAAAATGCATGGCCAGCACAACCTCTTGTTCGGCTTAACGAACGATGCCTTCGGTTATATCCTAACGAAAGTGGATTTCGCGAGTTTTCCGCGTTATGACTACGTGAGCAAAACATCGCTCGGAGAAATGACCGGCGAGATCTTGATAGAACGTTCACTAGAGTTGGTCGATAGGTCCCCAAAGGCCGAATAACACTCGGCTCATTGGCGATCTAGTGACGATTCCAATAGATAACAGCGTTGTGAGTTGCTCGGCCGACCGCGATGATGTCCTTGCGGCCATCACCATCAAGATCGGCTACAACCATGTCCTCAACGGCAACTTGACCTGGCTCGACAAGAGTCCGTTCCCATTTGTCTCCCGTGAAGTCATAGACCCTTATTCCGCAACGGTGCGGTGCATCGGCATTGTCTCGGACGCCAACCACGATTTCGTCGTCTGAATCGAAATCGAGGTCCGCACAGGCTACCGCATGCCCCCACTTGAGTTCCTTGTCGATTACGTTGCGAAGCATAAAGCGTAGAGCTCGATTCGGGTCGTGAGAATACACTACAACTTGGTCTCCGTGCCAAGGTTCAATGGTCGCAATGAACTTGCTTCCGCCCGTAAAATGGCCGAGCCGAATTTCGCTTGAACCCAGTGCGGGCGCGATCCCTTGATGGCCCATACCTTGGGGGTAAACAAACTTTCTGCCATCCTTCGTGAACATCATTCGAGTTGCTCCTTCGTAGCTCGCAATCAGAATGTCGGTGTTCCCCTCGTCGTGCATATCGACGATTTCGAAGTTGTGGGACACGTGTCTCGACTCATCGAGAACTTTCATGGTCCATGGATGGGATTCGGGCATGATCGGAATCTCAAACTGCAAAAGCCGCACTGGCGTTTGTTCGAAACCCGGAGCGACAGAACCACGTCCCTTCAAAGGCAGCACGATCAACTCCAAGCGTCCATCTTGATTTACATCGCCCCAATTCATCCGATGCGTCGTGGGCTCCTCGGCGATCTTGACATACTTCCACGGTTGACGTGGATCGCTCGGCGATTTTAGCCAACCAATCTCGCCACCTGAAGTAGTGTTATTAGGTTGCCAATCATGGCCGATTGCCAAATCGATCTTGCCGTCGCCGTCAATATCGTGCGGAGCCATACACACGTTGTCATTCTTGGCGTCAGGAGTCGAATGAATAACATGGGCTTGCCAAGTTGGATTCTCCAACCACAAGTAGCGTTTGCTATCGGCAATTAGAATGTCGAGTTTTCCATCTCCACTTAAGTCGAGCGTTCGGACGGCATAGCCGACTTGCAGTTCGACTGGCAATACCTGCGGTGTCCACTGAGCGTCGACTTTCCTACCGCAATGAATAGCGATGAGGAAAGAAAAAAACAGTGAACCTATAGACGAAAAAGCGAACCGTGTTCTCCAAAAGCACATGACACTACCTCATTTGAATCGTGAATCAATGACAGGCTTAGCATCATAGCAAAATCATGTCGGCCAGGCATTCGCAGACCACTCAGGAGTTAGCGATTGCGTTTCGACCTGTCGGCTTCAGCACCCAGCGGCATGACGCCCATTTCGCGGGCGGCTGTGATCGAGATGAACTGGGTATTCGGATCCTCTTTGGATTTAAATGCCTCAGCGTGTTCAAGGATATGGTTTTTACCCGCGTCCAATGCAGCGACAAATGTTCCATGCGAGTTTTCGAATTCTTTTTGTTTCAACTTCGCTGGCAGTTTGGGTAGCTCGAGCACAGGTTTTAGATTGTCTTGCCCCAGCATGGTTGTCTCCAAACCAAATAGCGTTGGGTTCTCTTGGTTGCCATCGGAGAACGCTAAAAAACAATGCCGAGGTACCATGACCAGATGCACGTCCAGACCAATTCGCCTCAAAATGCTCGCCATGAGTACCGATCCATCCACGCAATTTGCCTGCGATGACTGCACTGTGTCATCAAGGAAGCGAACGGTTTGACTGTAAACGAACTTGCTCGGAGGGGCTGTCGAAACATCGCTGTACTTGATGCCACGACGTTGCAATGCATTCCAAATGGCGAAGACTTGGGAAAGCACTTCTTCCTGGCTTCCTGACTGATATCCGGTGAACCCATTGATGAGTTCTTGGTCTTTGGCGGCACTCAACGCTTCTTTAAGCAGTCCATCGATCCAAGGATGATTTTCATTGACGTAGGCAGCGAAGGTTACCGATATATCTTCGATATCATCTCCGTCATCGTCTAGCTTGACATAGAATGGACAGTCATTGATCGAACGAAGAAGCACGGTTTCATCGATTTCAGCGATGACCTCATCGTCTATGGTCACCTTGATTCTCAGGTTGGCAGGTTTCTGTTGAACGCACCTACGAAGTGCATCGTAGTCCCAAAGTGCCTTGGGGTAGATATGGATCACTTCGTAGTCGTCATCGATTTCGCCTTCCCATTTTGACTTTTTGAGAAAGCCATCGCCTGATATTTCAACGGTGATCCTTGCGCCTTCAGAAACATTTTCAAGTTCGATGCCCACACTACCGTTCTCATCACCGAAAAGCGGAATGTCTCCCTCTTCAAGTTCTGGATCGTCATCGGTCTTTTTGTCTTCCGCTCGTTGTTCGTCGCCGTTCCAGTCCACAGTGGCTGTGGCGATGATATAGCTTGGAAACAGGTCGTTGCCAGTGTAGCTTAGAAATTTAGCCGAGGGATCCTCGGCGCTAGCTCCGACCGAAGCGATACAAAGGCAACATAGTAAAGCAAGGCAAAATCGCTTCATTCGAAAGACTCAATTAGTGGAAAATGGATGGTATTCAGTTAGATGCAAACTTGCTCGTTGATGTTGCGATCAAACGCACATCCATTTCTTATGTCAGAAAACTGAGAAAGCAATGTAAATTCGTGCGTTCGGACGCGGAGAACCACACAAAATCGTACCGAATAAAATGAATGCAGTAATTGAGAGGCTGGTTCCACGTCAATTGAATTAGCCCGTGGCCGACGCTGCTAGCGTCGGTTCGGATGCTGGCAGCATCCGCCACGTTTACGTTTGCAACTACTTTGAAGGCGTAACGCCTTCTTCTTTTCTCTCTTCTTTAGGAGGATTCTTGAACGCACCATGTTCAGAGGCGAAATGCGCAGTTAGGTAAAAAAGCTTGGCTGCCGATGCGATTTTGTGGAAATTGATTTTCGAGACATGGTCCGATGGCCGGTGATAATCTGGATGAAAGCCGCCGAAGAGAAATGCAACGGAGGTCCCTGTCTTAAAGAAGTTGAATTGATCGCTTCTACCAAAGACCCCTTCTTCGTCATATTCGAACGCAAAGTTGACGTATTGATTTGCCTTAATGATCACATCGTGCAGGTCTGGGTTGCCCTTCTTGCTGCCCACCAAATGGATCGATGTTTCGTTTTCGCTGGCGGTTTCACCATCCTTCTCTTCGTTTCGTCCGACCATGTCGACATTGAGCATGCAGACCATTTTGTCCAGCGGCAACAGTGGGTGATCGACGTAGTGAGCCGATCCGACGAGTCCAATTTCCTCTCCCGCGAACCACATAAAGAGTATGCTTCGCTTTGGCTTGATCGGGTTTGCAGAGATGGCTCGTGCGATACTCAGCAAGGCAGTTGACCCAGATCCGTTGTCATCGGCGCCGGGAAATAGAGTGCCATTTTGAAGGCCAAGGTGGTCCAAGTGCGCACCGATGACAATGTACTCATTCCGCAGCTCTGGATCGGAGCCGGGTTGCCATGCGAGCACATTGGGAACGGCAGCTGGTTCTTCACGGTAGCGAAGTTCGAGCTTGACCTCTCCGTCCACCAAATGCACATCGACCTTGTCCCCTTCGACTTGTCGTATCCAACTCGAATCGCCCTTGAACGACGTAAGGATGGTCGTTGCGGCGGCGATTGAAATGGTTCCTGAAAGACTCGCAGCGCGTTGTCGCCCCCCTTCTCGTTGTATTTGCGAACCCGACTTTGGCTGAGTATCTACGATGCGGAATGTTGCCAAGGGTCTCTGACGCGCGAGGAGCATTGGAGCGCGTCCTTGTGCTTTCTCGTCAGCCGTGTAGAAGACGACTTTGTCGCGAAGTGAAACAGAGTCATCAAGCTTTGGAGCTTCACCAGCCAGGCTCACGAAAACCACGCCACCGCTGACCTCAGGAACGTTGGTAAATCGTTCGAGTCCGATAGCCTTTTCAAAAAGGATCGAAAGGTCATTTGGGCCAGTCAAACGCGATTGAGTCGGCTCAACAAAGAGTCGCGACATTGGCAGCATTTGAAAGTAAGTGCCACCGTCACCCATCGGCTCCAATCCGAACTCGGCGTTTTTGCCAGCGACCCAATGTGCGGCTTTGGTGTATCCAACTTGTCCAGAACCCCGACCCTCGAAGCCGGGGCCCGCAAGTATCGAAAGCCATTCTTGAGCATGTTCGTCCGTAATGGCGTCATATCCCGTTTTGTATTCGCTGGGTGGCTCCATACTACCCTGGAACTGAGCTCGAACGTCAACAGCATGAATCGTTGCCGAAAAAAGAAGAAACGCAACCGCACGCTTGAAAAAATGGTACATGAAATTTCTCTGAAGAACGGACGGCTAAACCACCTTGAAATACTGACGGCCTACAGTCTAAACATGTCGATGCTCCTCATGCAACCTATACTCCTCATTTTCGCAAACTATGGATCTGTCCAATTGACGGCCGCATGCCTGTTTGTTCGTTTATCACCGTAGCGGCGGCGTCCTATACAATAGTTTTCCACGAACGAAGATCTCGGTTTCGACCAAGTAAGGCGCTATGAGGGACTCGACACAATCAGAATTCCAAAGACCATTAACACGACAATCAATTCGATTAGCGTAACGCCTGAGCTAATTTTTCGAGCCATGTATCGAGAGTCGCGAGTCAAGTCATTTGGTTTTTGCAACGGCTACACGGAATGACTCAATTATTTGAACTCCATTGTACTTCGCAAGCTCGACCGTGTGTATCTCGATCGATTCTTCCAAGATTCGCCCGCTTTCACGGTCAACCAATCGAAACTGGTGATGAAGCTGATCGTCGTCCCATAAATTTCGCATCAGTAAACAGATCGAATACGTCGCTTTGAGATCACTGTACCCTTGGCCAACTCGGAGCTGATCGGTGTAAGCCTCACAAGCAAATGGAGGCGAATCGCGTTGAGGCAGTTTGCAAAAGTCTCGGGCTTCGAAGCTACCCTATGATTCGGAAATAGGATCTTCGTTGGATCGTTCCCAGAGTCCTTTACGCACCTCTGCAACCCGAAACCCGAGTCTGCCCCAACGAAGTTACCTCCAACAGAAGCTCACATGCGGCGGCTACCGCCGTACCTATTCGTTCGATGCATCACTGTCGCCGCCTGTTCAGCGCGGTAACGTCCTCTCATTCGCAACACTAAATCCCGAATCCCGAGTTTGACCCCAACGAAGTCTCACTTGCAGCGTTGGATGCAAACATGTCTTGAATTCGATAGTACGGGATATGAAGACCGAACTTGTAGTTGACAATGGCTGCCCCAACACTGGCGTCATAGCGTCCTTCGTCGCCAAGGCCCGCTGGGCGTTCTAGCGTGGTAATTCCTTGCTCAGGCGCGCCCACGTGGGCAATAATGGCCTGATGGTATTGAATGACATACAATTCGGATACTTTGAATTTGAGCATCTCGCGAATCTCATTGCGGATGATCTTCAACTTGCCTTCGTCGATCAGTTTTGGTGTCTCGATGGGGATCGGCACTTCGACGATTTCGCGGCGTAGATGTGCAGGGAAAGCTTCGGATCGCTTACTGGCTTTCTTGGCAGGATCCTTACTGGCAGCGGTGAGTTCTGCGATCACTACGGTCGCTTCAAGTTTGGCTTCTTCGAGCGCTGCATCAAGAGACGCCTGTATCTCGGGATCATCGATAAATGCCAATAGGCCTTGATGCGGATTGAAGAACTTCTCGCTTCGATTTCCTTCAAGCAATTTCTTGACAGCGACCTTAAGTTCCTCGACATCCTTCGTGAGTTTTGCGTTCGACTTGACGAGGTCATCGATCGCTCCCGCTTGCTGAAGATTGATCGCATCTTTTTCACGAATCATCACGTGACAATGGCTGATCTCGTTCGGTAAGTTGCGCGCTTCATGCATGCAGGCACTATAGCGCATTTGCAGAAATGCGAGATAGGGGCAATGGCAAAAAACAGACAAAAAGATGAAAAAGTTTTGAATCATATTTTAGTCGCTGTGTTCGAGTTGTTTGACATCGGTGCAACGTATCGTTTGCTTCGCTTCACGCTCGACAAGTCAATGCCGGAGAGAAGTAAATGCAACTCAGAAGCATCCATCACAACATGTGTTGCTTCGACCTTCGGTGCAGGATGCTGATAGCAGCGCGGCGCATGGAATGCGTACCAGAGTGCCGTTGCTCAGCTTGACTGAAACTCGCTCGATAGCTTTGTTCGCAACGACCACCGGCAGGAAGTTAGACGGGCTACTGGCCGCTGAACCAATTTTGGACGACGGGGCCGATGACGATGAGGCCCGAGTTGGTGCGACCTGAATTGGCTGATCGGAATCGATTTTTCGCTTCCAGTAATAGAAAGTCGCAACGGAACACCCAATAAACTTGCAGAACTGAGCGATGGTTAGATGGCTATCTTGGTACTGTTTGAAACGGGCTTGCCAAAGCCGAACGTTGGCAGGATTGAACGAACGGGCCATAACGATTGAGACCTTGCAAAGTACTGGTGGAACAGAATGTCTGTGCAAGAAAATTACAACGCGATTTGAGACCAGGTCGTCGCAATACCTGATGGCGGTGGTGTACGCTTACGCCAAGGAACTCACGACCCTTTCTAAGCCGGACCATCTCCCAACCACCCTGCGCAAATGGCTGGTTCTTAGTTGCGATTGCCTGTTCGTTCGTTTATCACCTTAGTGGCGGCGTCCTATACAATAATTTTCCACGAACGAAGATCTCGGTTTCGACCAAGTAAGGCGCTATGCTTTGCAGGTCCGGTTCGATACCTAAACCTGGCGAATCGGGAACATTCAACTCGCCAATTGCATCCGGGACGAGGTGGTTTTGGCTTATCGCCATGGCCAACGATTTTAGTTCCGTTGGAAATTCGCAGATCTTGTGCGTTTCCAAGCCCGCGTAGGGCTGCAGGGATGCAGAGAGGGCGAGACTGGACGTAAAGGTATGGTTGACGTAGGTGACGCCCTTTGCGTCAGCATATTCAGCAACGTCTTTCGCGACAGTGATACCTCCAATTCGACCAGCGTCGATCTGAACGTATTTGAGTCCAGCAAGGTCGATCATGTGTTTGGCCATATGCAAGTTATGGCAGCCCTCGCCACCGGCCAATCCGACCGGTGCGCTTTCCATGGACAATGCCCGATACTCCGACAACGCACCGGAGACAAAGGGTTCCTCAAGCCAGGTCGCTTTCACCTCTTTAAGTATTCTCAGCCTCGCGCGGGCAGCGTCGACGTCTGTATTCCAAACGGTACCAGCATCTACCAAGAGAATACCTTCCGCGCCCAGGCCTTCCCTGGCAGCATGAAGTTGTGCTTGGTCGTCGGCAATGGTGGTTGATCCGAATGGTCCCCATCCGAATTTTGCCGCTCGAAAACCTTTTTTCGCAATTGCCTCTGCCTTTCGAAACGTATCTTCGGCAGTATCGCCAAACAGGACCGATGCGTAGGGCGTTTTCGGGAAGCACTCTTGATAGCCGAGCAATCGCCATACGGGCTCTTCCAATCGGCGCCCCAGTAGGTCCCAAAGCGCAATGTCGATACCTGAGAGCGTATGGTCCGCTTGAAGCAGATCTAGACTATTTGCGCGGACTAAGTTTCCGATCGCACTTATGTCATCAACACTGTCGATGGACTGACCGAGTACCGAGGCTTGTACAGGCTTGCAGGCGCTATGGGACATTGGGCAAACGAGGCTAGCGATCGAGACTAGCGGCGCCGCCTCACATTCTCCCCAACCCACGGAATCGCCAGCGGCAACACGTACGAGCAACGCATCTTGGCTTCCGTCGCCGATATCCAGAACATCG
>JANLRK010000684.1:0-5477 GCA_031361585.1 Pirellula sp.
GGGCGCATCCAAATCCGCGCGATAGATCCTCGCAGCGGAATCACGAGCAACATCTTCAGCGGTGAAGCAGGTGCAGTTCCCGACACAACAACCAAACCGGGCATCCAAGGATTTGTTTGGAACGATGCCAATCGCAATAACCTTTGGGGTGTAGATGAAGTTGGGCTAGCGGGCGCATCGGTAACAATAGTTAACGGAAGCAACCAACCAGTTGTGTTTCAAACCAGTGTTGAGCCAGACAATTTCCAGACCGGGATTTTCAATAATACACTTAGCGGCGTACGGCTCGATGCCATCGGAGAAGACACCTCGGGGACCATCGGTGTGTTTGAAGACCCAGGTGCTTCGACTGGTATAAAGATCTTCAAACCGTTCGCCTTTTCTGCAGGTAACTATGTCGACACCTTTCGCGGCAATGGCCAACAGCTGCGAGCTCGATTCGACAACGCGACATCCTATGTATCGATCGACGCTATCGCAGTCGCCGACAATTCGGATGTCCGGATCGATGCTTTTAGCGCGGACGGTTCACTGATAAAACGACTTGAGAAAAAAGGGCTCCTCAATGGCCAAAAAGTAACGCTCGAAATTGGTACCGAACCTGCACAGATCGCATCGGTTGTCGTCCGCGGATTTAACAACTCGTATATCAAACTTGACAACTTGCGTTTCGGCCCCAAGAACTCGGCGAGGACTGCCAGCGATGGTAGCTATTCGATTGCGAATTTGCCCGCCGGTACATATAACTTGCTCGTCCAGCCAAGCGCTCCGGGCTTCGGTTTCACAAGCCCTGCAACTGGACTCCAAACGGTGGTGTTAGCCAGCAGCGCGATACTGTCTCACGTCGACTTCGGGTTGAATCGTGAATCGAGTCCTTGGCAAAACCAACTCCTCAACGAAGACGTCGACAACAAGGGAACCGTCGATCCTCTCGATGTCTTGATTCTAATCAACGAAATCAATCGCAATGGTTCTCGTCCTCTCGACGGTTCTGGATTGGCATCGCCGCCCTATTACGATGTCAACGGCGATCGTTCGCTCGGGCCAATTGATGTCCTGCAAATAATCAATTACATCAACCGTAACTCTTCTCGTGGCAACGGCGAAGGCGAAACGGCTTTAATGATAGGGCCAACGACTTCACCATCGCCGACTCCGTTCCACTCTTTTGTTTTGGATGCGAGAGACAACACAACTAGGATCGTATCCAATTCGACCTCCGTTGGTCGCCTCACGTCGAACGGTCCGGAACGTTGCGGCTGCCCAGCTTGCACCTCGTTTTCTCAAAGCGGAGAATCAAGCCCAGCCATCTTGGATATCGCCACGGCCAACCATCCCAAAAAGCCGACCGTCGAACAATCGCCGACGCTTGATAGTGCACTCACCAGCGGTTCCATCGAACGCTTGGATAGCTATCTTGGCGTCTGGGCTATATAAGCCATTTATTTCATCTTCGCATTTGAGCGAATTCGGATCGCTTCTGGCAAGTAATCCATCAGCCAAACTAAATCGCTCTAGTCATGTGCCAGTATCGCTGCCCAAGTTGCCCCGCGATCCATTCGCCTCGCGATCCACTCGCCTCACCGGCCAAGCTACCGACAGCCAACGCGAGTTACAAGGCCGACAGTACATTCGAACGGCAGCCTTGCAGCGTTGGGGTCAGCGACGGTCTTAATATTTGGCAATATCTGATTCGCAAAAATTGTAAATTTGCGATTTCCGATGTTCCGACGCTGTGCCACCCATGCTCCTTGGGGCCTGCCGGCCTGCCCCAAACCCCGGGATTTTTTGAGGCATAATCTCGGAAAATCTTACTCTTGTTGCCTTCGGTATGTTTTAATGGTACGCTCGCGGTCAAACGGAACAAGGCCCTGTGGGGACACAACCTTGCTAGGGATAGCCGAGCCGATGGGAATTCATCGAGAGCGTTTTGAGTACAACTCAAGACGCTCATTTTGTTATCCATAACTGGCACTGCTTCCGCAGCCAAAGCAACGGTACACGTTCTTGCCTGCGTGCACGCTAAACGACCTCCTCCAGGCTCCAGGATTTCGAATCACTACCTTTTCTCGAACTACAGGTCGGTAATGGACAAGGGCCGCGGAATTGGTCTCCACGGCCCTCGGTACTTGTCCAGGGGGGTAACTTTCGTTGGGGTCAAACTCGGGATTCGGGATTCAGTGTTGCGAATGCGAGAATGCTACCGCGCTGAACAGGCGGCGAAAGTGATGTTGCAATTTGCCATGTTTTTGCCCGAGTCGTGCGTCGGTGCTTTTTTTTCTTGGAAATGACCCAGTTACTGGCAAAAACTACGACCAACCGCAGGTCACTCTTGCCGAGAGTGACTCTGCATTGTCATTGCGTTCTCAAAATTCTTCGCACGGCCCAAGGGGCCATGCTACCGGTAAAGTCGCCTCAGCGCTAATTTTTTAGCCAAAGTGCATTGACGGCCGATGGTCATTGAGCGATTATTTTAGCGCACGAACTTGGAAGGGATATTTGCAATGGTCGATCCTAGTACTCTGTCGCGACGTGAGCGGCAAATCATGGACATACTCTTTGCGCGCGGCGAAGCGACGGTCCGCCAGATACAAGCGTCGCTCGGCCAGCCGCCGACGGTTATGGCGGTCCGGCGCATGCTGCAGATCCTCGAGGAAAAAGGGCATCTCAAACGCCACCAGGAAAGTCGCGAGGTGGTATACAGTCCTCGTGAATCGCGCAAGTCCGCGGGTTCGAATGCACTCCAACATGTGCTCGATACATTCTTCAGCGGGGCGATCGATGAAGCGCTCGCAGCGCACTTCGCAAGGAAAGAAACGGTTTCGCCCGAACAGTTGGCAAAACTTCAAGACATGATTGCTCAGGCCAAGCATCGAAAGAAACCATCGCCAAAAAAGTTGTTTCAATGTCTCTAAATAGCCTACCAGAGAAACGATAAAACCATGAGACATTTTTCCTTCGTCAATCTGATCAACGTCACGATTCTTGGAACGAGCGCAGGCGGGTTCTTGTGCTTGTCACTGCTAGATGCATCCATAAAAAGCTTGCTGCTGTTGGTGCTTTCAACGGTTGTTTGCATGGTTTTAGTCCGGGCTTCGGCTGCATCGCGTCATTTGGTTTGGGCTACCACCATGCTCGGCCTGCTTCTAATGCCTGCTTGTGCATTTGGGCTACCCCAGTGGCGAGTGCTACCAAGTTGGTTATCCCTAGAGAACCGTGTCGTACAATTGCCGATGACCAACCAACCAATTGCTATCAACCAGCCCGCAAGCCATGTCATCATGGAGTCGCAGCCGACGCCGCCGCACGAGAGAATGGCAGAGTTTAGTGAATTCGCTCGACCTGCAGAGCCGCCACCCGTCGTTGCCACAAAAGAATTCGTTCCGATTCCCATTCGACTGAGCGCTGTACTGCTCTTAGGAATATGGTGGGCCGGATGCGCGGCTTGCCTAATTCCCACAGTCTTTGCCTTTCTTCGTCTGCAGCAAATAGAAAATACCTTTGTTAACCAAAGTGCCTTGCCCCCACGGATTGTTAGACGAATTGCGAAGTTAGCAAATCAAATGGCAATGAAGATTCCTCGGATCATCGTTGGCCCTCCTGTAACGATGCCGATGGTTTGGTCCTTTGGTCAGTCGCGATTGTATCTGCCAGCTGACATTGACCGTTGGTCGCCGATGCGGCTGAACGCAGTTTTGTTACATGAATTGGTTCACCTAAAACGGCGAGATCCGACTTGGTTTTTGGTAGCACAGCTAGCTCGCTCCGTGAACTGGTTCAATCCGCTGGCATGGTACGCAGTCCGGCGTTTGCGAATCGAATGCGAACACGCTTGCGATGACCATGTATTGCAAATGGGGATCGATGCGAGCGAGTACGCCGGCCACCTGCTAGCGTTGTCAACTAGCGCACGAACCGCTTCTGGGACCGCATCAATTGCTTTAGCGATGGCAAACAAACCGAACGTAGAAAACCGAATCATTTCCATTCTGGATGAACGAATGAATCGCCATGGCGTTACCCTGCGCCGAACGATAGTGACGCTCGTCGTCGTATCGATCGGCGTCGCAGTACTAGCAACGTTAGCTGCAACCGCCGGCGATAAAAACAATGCCATCACTCAAGACGAGGATGTGCCTATAAGATATCCGTACTGCGTTTTAGCGGGAGACAACCTGAAGCCGCGATCGCTCGCCGATGCCGTAATGGACTTCAACAAAGAATCACAAGAAAGTCCAACGGGCGTATTTCAGTCGCCTATCACCGAACAAGAAACGTTGGCCGCCATTATACAATTCGTGGAACTCGAACACGTTCCCGAACCCACTAAAGCGACGCTGCGCGAAATCGCAGAATCAAAAATATTGCCGGCCAACGCTTACTTACGTCGCTTCACGCGATTCGATGACGAGCAGCAGATGCACGGTGTCTGGTGGGTTCGGTTGTACATAGAAGGCTCAACTCCACCGGTCTATTCCGTCCCAATCCGAACGGTCTCGATCTTTGATCGCCCGTACACGCAACCGGAAAGGAAGCAAAACGTCGAAGGAATTACCTTGATCAATCGTTTCACATCGTATTTCGAAGAGCCGCCAACCATTCGATTGAAGGAGGAGTTTCCGCAAGATGCCGTAGATCGTTTGAAAAACGCGTTTAGGAAAGCAATTTATGTCAAGGACCTCCACAGTGCTAAGGAGTTGTACCATTGGCAGGGTGTGAGTGATTCGACTAGCGACTTCGCCACGTCCGAATTGCAGATGCTATTCGAAGCCAGCGCACTTTCGATCAAGATCGAGCCGAGAACGCTCAATGGCAATCTGATTCATTGGTCAGCGTATCAGCACTACGAACCCAACTTGCCGGTAGCCGGCTATATGCAAATTGAGTACACCCCGCACGATCCATCGACCATCGCACAGAAGCCAACGGGTCCCTATTTGCTGGACAAAGGCGACATTCTTGGCGTCTACGTCGAGGGAGTGCTGCCCTACAAACCTGTACCCGGTGCTCCAGCAAATAATTCTTTTCCTGACGGGGGCAATTCTGTAGCTGACCCACCACTTGGTTTCCCGATCGTAGTTCAGGAGAATGGGACCATTGCACTCCCTTCGATAGGGCCGATTTCGGCCAAGGGGCTGTCTGTTGAACAGGTTACGGATCTCATCAAGAAAACCTATTTGGATGCTAAGGTTTTTACGGAGCCTGCCAAACTACGGCCGATTGTCACCATAATCAAGAAACGCATGTCTTTTCCGAGGAAAGTTCTCTCGCTTGAAATTGGCAAAGTTGGCAATGAGTTTCGATTGGTGAACTACGTCCCAGTCGGTGAACGAAAACTACCTGAAGGCATCGTTCAAGGCCTATCGATACGAGGGAACATGGAACCCTTAGCGGACGGCACCTACCTGATGTCAAGCGTGATCACCAATCCCGGCTCGCTGATTTCTGCGCACTTGGCCAACGAAGAAATTCGGCAG
>JANLRK010000731.1:0-8661 GCA_031361585.1 Pirellula sp.
CGTTCGCTACCACTCGTCTCAGTTGCGGGAGCCAGATTTGAACTGACGACCTCGAGGTTATGAGCCTCGCGAGCTACCGGGCTGCTCCATCCCGCGACGTTATGATATTCATTGCCCGCTCCCAGTCCACCCCTAAACTCATTTTGATTACAACTTTTTGAATAACCTCGACGAGGAACACGAACGTTGTTCCAACTGCGACTTGTTAAACCGATTGAGGCCCCAAATGCCTCGATCGCAGACGTCCGGCAAACGGTGGTTTGAGCCAAAGACGTTTTGCGAACTTGCGACTGCAACTGACACGCACGCCGCTGCGCGGGTTAAACAAATCTGCAACTGGCACGCACGTCGCTGAGCGGGTTAAACACATACCGTTCATCTAGTGGGTTAAATAGGGTTAAACATGGGAACACTGTATTAGTCTACACGGTTAGCGTGGGCCGATAAACGGTCGAGCATCGATTGCATTCGATCTCGTAGCCGCTTCATGATCGGATCTTCCTCGCCCCTCGGGGTTCGTTCTGTCGGTACCTCGATCGCTTCGTCAATTTCGATGATCACTTCCAACGGACCATGGACCCCCGCTCGATCGGTGATGTCCTCTTCCAATCGTTCTACCGTCTCTAGTATGCGAGTGTCGGTCGTTGGCGATACAATGTAATCGGGTGGATAAGAGGCTATCTGCTGCGACAAGTAGATTCTGGATAGCTGGGCCCAACGTCGCTCGCGTTCGCGCTCGTCCAATTCTCCGGTCGTTAACTCCGGTACGATTCGCATTCGCAACGATTTGATCCGAGGAATTATCGTGTCCACGACCGTCTTTCCAAGCCACTCTTGTTCCAATGGACAAAGCAAGTGATCAACAAGCCTCTGTTGACGCTCCTCAATGCTTCCCGGTTGAGCTGCGCCCAAGTATTCGATCTCCTTGAGACTGAGCATAGCCACGGTGATGCGATAGATGCGTTGCAATGTTGTCGTCTCCTTAAGCAGCGTCCAGGTCAGTCGCTTTTCCAACGCATCCAAAGTTGGATCGACTGACTTTTCAAGATCGCCATGGAACACATACTTGATTGCCACCGGGTGAATCACCACTTTACCAGTGCCTCCGTCCTTGGCGCGACGCTTGGCCGCTGTGCGAGCCATAAAAGCGACCCCATCTAACAATGGTTGTAGTCGATCGTTCGTGCGAAAGACCGTCCCCTCCGGAAACACCACTAACGGTCGCTTCGGATTGACTAGCATGTCGACAGCTGTGTCGAGTGATTGCCGATCCAGGCCTTCGCGATAGACACTAAATGCACCCATCGTACTCAAGGCCCATCGTTGCCATCGGCTCTGCTCGAACAAGTGCCAGCTTGCCATTGCGAACATGGGTACCTGTGCTTCGCTGGCGACGAACGCCATCACTAGCGGGTCTGCATAACGACAATGATTTGGAGCAAGCAAAACACCATGCCCCTGACGCATCGACTCGCGTAGATGGTCGATGCCGTGAAGCTGATGCGAAACGACCCCTTCGAATTTCTTTAGATACCAAGGGACTAATCCGAGCTTCAGAATTGCCTTCGGCAGGAAGTTTCCGCGATGAGGTGGTACAAACTGGTACGGCTTTTCAATGATGATATCTTGCATGACTCTGCTTGTTTTCTTTGAGCAGTTGGGACAACTGCTCTACTCTGCTTGTTTTCTTTGAGCAGTTGGGACAACTGCTCTACTCTGTAGCATAGCCTTTTGGGTGCGATTGATGCCAGCGCCAAGCCGTCTCAACAATCCCCTCGATTTTAACGTACTTGGGTTTCCAAGCGAGCGTTGACTGTGCCAAGCTGCTATCGGCGATCAAACAGGCCGGGTCCCCAGGCCGTCGATCTGAGTATACGGCTGGGATTGCATGTCCGGTTATCTTTCGACAAGCTTCAATAACTTCCAATACGCTATGTCCGACGCCAGTGCCAAGGTTCATTTGCATTACGCCGTTGGGCTTGAGTTTGAGCAAGGCGGAAACGTGGGCGGTGGCTAAGTCCTCAACGTGAATGTAGTCGCGGACGCAAGTTCCGTCGGGAGTTGGATAATCTGTACCAAAAACGGAAATGCTTTCGCGCTGTCCCAATGCGACTTGCAAGACGATCGGAATCAGGTGACTTTCTGGATCGTGATCTTCGCCAATGGAAGCATCGGCCGATGCACCGGATGCATTAAAGTATCGAAGGGCTGCTACACCGAAGCCATAGGCGTGTGCGTAATCAGAAAGTGCTCGTTCCACAACAAGCTTTGTGAAGCCGTAGGGGTTGATCGGGTTTTGCGGCGTATCCTCGGAGATAGGCATCTTCTCAGGCTGACCGTAGGTGGCAGTGGTACTTGAAAATACAAATCGCCAAACTCCGGAAGTCCGCATGGCTTCGAGCAACTCGAAGGTAGCGGTCACGTTGTTCTGGTAGTACATGGCAGGATGCTGCACGGATTCGCCGACGAGCGCATAAGCTGCAAAGTGCATGACCGCTTCGATCTCTTTCTCCTGCATTACCCGCATTAGCAACGCACGATCAGTCAGATTGCCCTCAATGAGTAGCTCTTTCGGGACGCTTTCCCGATGGCCGCGGGAAAGATTGTCGTAGACCCAAACCGTATGCCCAAGCGATCGCAGCAACTTGACCGAGTGCGAGCCAACGTATCCTGCGCCACCGACAACCAATATTTTCATACTACAATTCCCCTGATAGTTACTACATGCGAAAGCATCAACAGCTCGTTGGATCGTACAATCCTGTTTGGTTAGATCGACGTTCGCGAGCGGATATTTGAATCATGGCTGTAAGCAAGCTAAAGAAACTCAAACAAGCAGTCTCCGAGCCATCGAAGCCATTTGAGACGATGGCCGGTTGGATCGAACGCTATACGGTCTACTTGCGGAGCGAATGCCATTTGGCAGAAAACACCGTACAAGCTTATCGCCGCGATCTAGAGCATATGAAAGAATGGCTAGATGGTCGCTCCCCCACGGGCTTAGGAATCTCGGATTTGACAGAGTTTGCGGCTTTTCTAAAGAACAAAAATTTGGCAGCAACGTCGATTTCTAGGCATATTGTCGCAATTCGAATGTTCTACAAATTCCTGCAACTGGAGAGCGCGATCGCCGACAATCCGGCCGAACTGTTAACCACCCCCAAAGTTTGGCAGCGAGTTCCAAAGGTTTTGAGCATTGCGCAAGTCGATCGTTTTCTGGCTGCACCTCAAAAATTTGACCAACATTGGATACGCGACCGGGCCATATTGGAGTTGATGTATGCGACGGGTTGCCGCGTATCGGAAATCAGCAACCTATTGGTCGCAAACGTGAACTTGAAGGACGGATATTGCTTGGCAGAAGGCAAGGGGAGCAAGCAACGAATGGTGCCATTGGGAGGACGGGCCATTGAAGCCATCGAGTTGTATCTAGCGGAGCACCGACCCCTCCTAGCAGCCAATCGAGAATTGGCGGTTTCTCCTTGGTTGATCCTTTCGCGAACGGGCCAGCGATTACGACGCGAAGCTATTTGGGAGTTGATCAAACGTTTTGCACTGCGAGCTGGGATCGATTCGGAGGTTAGCCCACACACTCTTAGACACTCTTTTGCTACGCACTTATTGGCAGGCGGCGCCGATTTGCGATTGATCCAAGAAATGCTCGGTCACGCCAGTATTCAGACGACGCAGATTTACACACACGTTGAAAACAGCAAGCTGAAGAAGATACACCAGAAGTTCCACCCGCGGGGGTAAATGGATAACCTCCGCGCGTAGGTGGATCGAGAGGTGGATGGGAAGATAGCAAATTGCAGATAGCAAAATTGCACGTCAAGCGACCGAGGATGCAGCACGGGCGGGGACGATTGCAAGCCACGACGGGGGCCGTCGTGGCTGACTGATATCACGATGGCGACCGTCGTGCCAAATTGTTAGGTGCCAAATTGTTAAGTGCCGAATTCTGGTCTGCGTCGGCCGAGTTGTTCTTGGAGTCGAACAACGATGCTAGTATGCATTTGGCTGACGCGGCTTTCGCTCAGATCCAACGTTGCACCGATTTCTTTCATCGTCAATTCTTCGTAGTAGTAAAGAATGATGATGAGACGCTCGTTACGATTGAGACCCTTGGTAACCAGCCGCATGAGGTCGCTTTTGTTAACGCGACGGGTTGGATCTTCGCTTCGCTTGTCTTCGAGGACGTCGATTTCTCGGACGTCTTTGTAGCTATCTGTTTCGTACCACTTCTTGTTGAGCGAAACCAAGCCAACGGCTGAAGCATCGCTTTTCATCTTTTCTACTTCATCGATCGAGATGCCCATGTAGGAACAAAGCTCGTGCGTACTTGGAGCCCTTCCGTACTTGGCTTCGAGAAGTTTGGTGGCTTCATTGAGCTTGCTGGCTTTGCTCCGGACGAGTCTTGGGACCCAGTCCATGGTCCTCAATTCGTCGAGCATGGCACCGCGAATACGAGGAACGCAATAAGTTTCAAATTTGACGCCACGCTCCATATCGAACGCGTCGATGGCATCCATCAAACCAAAGATACCTGCGCTGATCAGGTCATCCAGTTCGACTCCCTCTGGGAGCTTGGCTCGAAGACGTTCGCCATTGAAGCGAACGAGAGGCATGTAACGTTCGATCAGAATGTTTCTCAAATCGACGTTTGTCAGGTCCGCTTTGTATTTAGTCCAAACATCAAAAATGTCGATGCTCGATGCTACAGTCGTCGCCATCCGAACCTCCGTGATTGACATGGCAAGGGGTATGATCTCCAGCGGTTACTGGGATCAAACGGTCGTGTTTTCTGGTGTTGCTCCGCGAACGAAGCGAACTTGTGTGTACCCATTCCATTTGGCAACACATGGTTCTCGTAGCCAATCGTCATGATCGACTGCGAGGAATCCGTTCTGGGATGCGAACTCTACTGACTTGGAACTGTTAATTCCACACCAATTGAGCAAAGAACCGTTCCTATTGCGATCAAGCTTAACCAAACTGCCTAGCCCTGCTGTCTTTCGGGCTCTCACCCTTGGAAGTGGCTTAAATTGGTTGATAAATGATCGATCAAGGAGAGTTCTTTCGTCCCTCTCGCAGTTTTTCAAACTTATTCCTGTAGTTCATTTCGACACTTTGGCGAACCACCGAATCCGCAACCTTCCCAATTCCTAGCCCTATTGTGGCGAATACCACAGTGAAAGCGAGGGAGTGAGTTAGTACCGAATCCGGAACTTCACCGCCTATCAGACCCAGAATAATCGTGGTCGACAAAGCGATACAACCAAGGCATGCAGCAAACAAACGTCCCAACGAATGACTCACTTGGGATAGGGTTATCAAACTACTCGACCAAAGGTTTCCCTTTGAATGAACGATGACGCGGACTACACATCCTGCAATTTCTTAGGCTGCATTGGATGGTACTCTCCGTCAAAAGCATCATCGGCCAGGGGCGGTCGGATTCTTTACCCCGTTGCAAAAAAATTCAAGTTGTTTTCGAATACCAAGGGTAACTTTTACCGATCCCCTCTATATTCACAAAACTATGGCAAAACAACACTCTCCAAGATTTTTGGCTATCGCGGCGGAAGCCAAAGCTCGCGTTCTAGAATGCACGATTAAAGATCTCAAGTTGCGAATGGACCAGGGCGAGTCAATCGTCTTGATCGATGTTCGCGAGGAGAGTGAATTCGCGGCTGGTCATATTCCAGGTGCCGTTCACGTTAGCAAAGGGGTCATCGAAAGGGATATCGAAACAGTTGTTCCCGACGTCAACAAAGAAATACTCCTTTATTGTGGAGGCGGATTTCGATCTGCACTTTCGGCAGAAAACCTACAGCGTATGGGGTACCGGAACGTGGTCAGTGTGGACGGCGGATGGCGAGCATGGACAGAGGCTAATTACCCAACAGATCGACCAAAGTAGTATTTTTGGCGATGTTCAGTTGTTCGATTGCGGGTTGGAACGTCCGGCTGAGGACAGCCCGACCTACGTGGTTGGTTGGCTAATACGCAAAAACGACCGGTCAACGTAAAACTGAAAACAGAGGTCGCGTTCTAGCGCATTAGTGAGTAAAATGGCGTCATCAATTTGGAATTGCGTTCCAAAATGCGATGAAAACTAGGCCGCTTGGTGAAATTGGCAGACACGCCAGACTTAGGATCTGGTGCCGAGAGGCGTCGGGGTTCAACTCCCCGAGCGGCCATTTTAGATTTTCGACAAAGGCCAATGAGAAGCGGGTCTTTTTCTTTTGATCCAGCAATCGCTGGGAAGTCGGTCTGTGTGACTGTTGAATCGATTTCTAGCCCGAGCAATCAACGTATCAAGGCCGCCAATTCTTTGCGAGATCCTCGCGAACGTCGCGACAGTGGCCTCATGATCATCGATGGGGATCCGATCGCACGCCATGCCCATGCAGGCGGAATCAAATGCACGGAACTCTTCGTTTTGGAATCCTCGGATGAGTCGCATCGACATCTGGTTTCGGATTGGCAAGCATTGGTACCGGACATCCGTATCAATCTAATTTCCAAGCCAGCCATGGCTAAGTTGCAATATGGGGATCGCGACGTTGAGCTCATCGCGGTTGCTCGCCAACCTAGCCTAGCCTTGGAGTCGCTTGATGAACGCATGCTACGAGGTGCCAGCAAGAGTAGGTCAAATTGCTTTTTGGTTTTGGATCGGATGGAAAAGCCGGGAAATCTAGGGGCAGTCATGCGAACTGCGGATGCTGCAGGCGTTGCGGCGGTGTTGCTCAGTGACCCAGTCAGCGAAATGTGGAATCCAAATGCAATTCGATCTAGTTTGGGTGCTTTGTTTCGCGTGCCGATGGCCGTCGGTTCTGCCAAACAAATTCAAGCGTGGTTAACAGAACGTTCCATTGCGATGTATGCTGCGCGTGTGGATGGCACGTTATCGCATACAGTCCCAGTGTACGAAAGCCACGTCAGCATCATTGTGGGTAGCGAAAGCCATGGCCTTGGCGAAAACTGGATTCGCTCAGAGGTGAGGGCCGTGCGGATTCCAATGCATGGAGTAATAGACTCCCTCAATGCATCGGTAAGCACCTCGATTATCTTGTTTGAAGTGCTTCGGCAACACGGTCGGATTTGACCGTATGGAATTGAGTTCAAGCTTAACTTCGTTCCATTCTATCATGCAAGCGAAGGTCATAGTAGCGAAGGTCATAGTCGAAGGTTATTGTCGAAGGTCATAGTGAATGGAATTGGATACGCAGGGAACGGAACAGTTGGGACAACTGTTCTACTTTACTAGTTGTCGCACCCGGCAGGTGCGACCTACTGTCGGTGCGACCCTACGGTAGATTCCATTTCTTTCGAAGCGACCATTGGCAAATCATGACTAGTGACAACAAGAGGAAGGCGGACCAAGTGTCGAGTGCACCATCGCCAAGCCGTCGATTCTCAATGGCCGTTTGAGTCGATTGCTTTCTTCGTTCCAAGATTTGCCGAACTATTTCATCGGACTGTTCTGGTGCGACGAGGGTCCCGCCCGCCGACGCATTGAGCTTGGCCATTTGACTCAGCAATTGCCAATCTGGCATAGGTTGCATGGATTCAGCCGATTGGTCGATGACGACAAAAGGTAGTTTCGCTTCGAGCAACTGTCCTTTGGAACCCACCACTCTCGCTCGCCATTCGTAACGCCCCCCTTGTTTGGCCCCTTTGAACTGCGCCCGCATCGATTCGCCATCGCGGCGTTGCATCTGCGATTCACCTAAGTCTTTGTCGAGTTCGCCGGCAGGAGAATTGCGATCCGCCAATTTCCATAGATTTAACTGAATGCTTTTAGGAATCTCTGCCATGAACGAGCCTCCATTCCATTCCAGCTTCATCTCGCTCTCCTGTTGAAGCAACAGCCTTCGCTGCGGCATGCTCATTTGCATTCCTTCTGCGGCAGCCTCCCGACGCAAACACCAATAGATAATTTTGCGCCAAAACGCTTTATGTTCATTCGGCTTGCCTTGCCTAGTCCACAGGTACGTTGTATCGAACGCGATGGAAACCACTCTTCCTTGTCCTTGGTCTGCCAAGCCACTAACAATGAGAGGTTCTTTTCGTTGACTCTCGGCCAAGAGAAGGGTGCCAGGTGATCTCTTGACTCCGGCCCAGCGATTGGCGGCGGGAAGTGGTTTGAGTTGTTCCCAAGTTGCCTTATTTTTGTCGGGAGCATCAATTTGAAGAATTTCATTTGTCCCAATGGGAACGACTTGGATTGGACCTTGAAGATGATTTTGCAGTTCGATCGGACTGTCGCTTTTCGTTCCTTGGCGGCGTTGGCCAGACATGTCAATCGGAAGGATATCCTTTAGCGGCGATTCGTTCCAACCGCCTGCCCCGTACGAGGAAAAACCACCGAGTGTTACCAAGCCAGCACCTTTCTTGACTTGGTCAGCGATGGATTTTGCACCGGCGACATCGATCGCTTTGTAGTCGAGATCGCCTAGCACGAAGCAATCGTACACTCCGTCAGACAACTTCTTCGACAAGTCAACGGGCCAGGGTTGCTTTGGTGGTTTGTATATCAGTTGTGAATCCATTTGCATGTCCTTGCTTTCGGACATCGCGCGCACGATGAAGTTTCGTTCAAGTCGTGGTTCACCCTCGATGTAGAGGATTCGGGCACCACCTCCGCGTACATTC
>JANLRK010000762.1:0-3031 GCA_031361585.1 Pirellula sp.
ACAGATGATTGGAGGCTCGAAGCCCGAATCACGGCAAACCGTCTCGATTTTCGTTCTGAGTGAAGCGTTGGCAATATGCTTGAAGTTCCATGTCAGCAAGTATTTTACTCCGTTCGTGGCCGCAATTGCAATGTGAAAGGCGTCGCGTGGTTCTGTTGCAAGAACGGCATTTTCAGCGATCAACGCAGCGGCGAGCACATCGGTCTCATCCGTGCCATCAAGCAAATCCAGGGTTTTTATGGCATCTAATCGCTCCATTGCGAGTTTTGCGTTCCCGGCGCCACATTCATCGAGCACAAGCTGCGAGACGAACAGTTGATAAAGTGGCGAGTGATTCTGCCACCATTCTCGGGTAAGTTGCTGGCGTGCGGACACTATCGGGTCTGACATCAGGCTGCCAGTCAAGTGCCCAACAATCGTCGTCTCGATGTAAATCGTTTCCATGTGTTCATTCTATCGCGACGAAACGAATAGTAATCTATCCCGACTGGAGCGAAGCGGAACGGTGGGATAGATTACCCGTTGAACTGAGTGGCTTCGCCTGATTTGCACTGGACAGTATACAGACTGCGAGCTATCTGCGGATACTGTCCCATCAGCCCTTTTTTGCTGTGGCGGATTGTCCACAGAGGCTGTGTTTACAATCGATTGCTTGCGACTTGAAGCATTGGAGAGACTGCAGTATGCGTCCAGCGGTGACGATTGTAACGATCTGAGTCGGGTGGTTAATCCAGTTGCCGAGGTACAGATGCGACGGTCTACAGATGTTTGGATCACGTACGACTGTTCTCAGGATTCTCCTCACTCGTGTCGCTCGTGCTCGAGAATGGCGATAATCTCATCAAAGATATCTGGCTCGAACGCGACTGGACTATCGCGTGGGACAGTCGCTGAATGGTTTAATTCAGGTGGAGCGAGGGACCCAGACATTGACCGTGGTAGTTCATCTTGAGGCGAACATTTACCGAGGCTTGTCCATTCATACCAAGCTGGATGCGCTGGGCCGTAGAATAAATCCCGCCACTTCGGACGATCCTCCTGTACGATGCATTCCATTGTGCCCTGGCAATGCGCCTACGATTCGGCGGTCGGCTATTGGGCCACCGGTCAGATATCTCGTCAAGTATTTCAGCATCACGCTCGACGGACAGTCCGGCTTGGGTGGACCTTCGATAAACGCAACCCAATCCTGTAGTCGCAAGTC
Organism: Pirellula sp.; assembly: GCA_031361585.1. Classification (GTDB taxonomy): domain Bacteria; phylum Planctomycetota; class Planctomycetia; order Pirellulales; family Pirellulaceae; genus JBKCUI01. The sequence continues at coordinate 1,205 of JANLRK010000762.1, forward strand.
GCCAAGCATATCAGCGATGTAGCAAGAGTCTTCGAGTTGGACCTTGCCTTGCTCGACCAACTGCGTCAAGCGATTCAAGAACGAGTTGCGAAACTCTCGACCAAGCTCTTTGTTGTCGACTAAGAACGGCTTCTTGCTTCGAGTCTTGCGGCACCACTCCATGCGACAATCTACCCAACGCTTGCCATCTAGGCTGGGGCCGCGACGACAAAGAATTGAAATGACCGCTCCAGTTTGTCTACGTGTAGATCGTGGATCAATCGAACACCCCGGCTAACTTTGACAGTGGGAACGTCAAAGTACCGTGAAATTGCCTTTCTTGTTTCCAGTAGCAACGTTGCGTTTTCAAATGGACGTGACGACACAAAATCATCATCGCTCGTGTCGTCGCCAGCGAGCAAGGCACTGCGGACTGATTGCATCGTTGATGAGTGCTGAACCGAATCGCGGCTCGACAGCAGCAACACTGCGACAAACGTTAAAGCGGCTGGCAACACAGCCATGGTCAGTCGGTCGGTCCACGTCGCGTCGCGGACGAACAAAGACACCGCGAATCCGATGACAAACGCCACGAGAGCAAATGCGCCGGAGCATCCAATCAGGAAGTGCATGGATACGTGATGCCCTTCTTGCCAAATAACTAGTAATTCTGAGGCGCGTGCGCCGGGAAATCCAGTTTCATTATATCTAATCTAATTGGCTGAATGGGCGGTGAGATCCGTAGTTGGCCGCTAAATCTGTCTAGAAGCGCAGTTGCGACACTTGTGTAAGACTACTCCCTTAAACTGCCTAGGGTTCTTTTAAGGACATTACTAGGGAAGTTAGCTGCCTCGCTGTGTATCGCCGAAAGTCGGTAGCTTAATTCGACGACGAACTCCAGATCGCCGAACGTCACCTAGAATTATCCGGCGCTGACTTCATGTATGGGCCGAGCTTACTCATCTTCGTTGAACCGCCGGATGCGGACCCGCATGTCCTGGTGGTGTGTGGAGGGCGGTCAGCGATGGCCGTCCTTACCCGAATTCGTCGCGATTCCTGATTCGACCTTAGTCGGTATTTTCGTTCGGAATGCGGATTCCCATCGAAGTCGTATTGTACCATGTCACGCTCCCCAAGCCCTCAGTCGATTCAACAATCTCGCAGAAAGGCTTACAGTAGCGTTCGTGGTCTTCGATGTGCATATTCCGCGAAATTGAATTTGGAAGTAGTTTCCATGGAAATCGCAGGTTCGAGTAGTGCATTGCGAGCCATTGATTCACGGGTCGTGGGATGAAATCATCTACGATACCCACTGTGGTCGATATGTTTAATTTGCCATTTCGCGCGAGAATTCTCCAATTCCAGTTTCCGGTATGCTTGACTGCATGGACCTTGATTTCTGAGTAGGCAAGTCGCTCCACAAGTTGGTGGACGAGATCTCTACCAACTGCGTCATCCGACCTGCCTCTTACACGGGGGAATGGCGCAAGGAACTTGACAAACGTTACGAGTGGCTTGGCCATATAGCATTGCAGGCGACGAACGACTGCGACTGTAAGGAACGTCATGTCATGAGAAACCGAAATGCCGGTCCGGTCAAGTGCAACGTCATGGTTCGGCCGGTCCCATGAGTGATTTTTACTTCTTCGGTGCCGGCTTCGGTGCGGGCTTCGGTGCGGGCTTCGGAACGCCCCCGGGGCCCCCGGGGCCGAGCCCTTTCAAGCCAGCATTATGACACGTTTTTGCCGCTTTTGTCATCATTGGATACGATTGCATCGGGATCTTTTGTTCGCAATCGTAATGGAGTGAATTTGATGGCATTCGAAGAAGTACTTGATCGGTTTGCTA
>JANLRK010000565.1:0-21638 GCA_031361585.1 Pirellula sp.
CTAATTGCTAAAGCAAGAAGGCAAACAACTCTCTTTGCACGATGCAGACAGTGAGCTAGCCTCGGAGATTGATCGCTCTCGAATTTTCGCTTCGTCAGATGCTCAACAAATTGCATGGCTGCCTGTTGCCGCACGAAACGGAATGATCCTTCACGAGCCGATGGAGCTGAAAGTTCACGATCGTTCCCGCGGCGTTCGAACCGTACTGACGCGAACCTTTCCGTATCGGTTTACAGGTCCCACCGATAACCGCTCTACGGTATGCATATGGTTGTCAGATGCCGACCTCCATCGATCAAACGTTTTCGATCAACTTAGCGAATACTCACCTCCGCAACAGACTCCAAGTGTCGACTCTCGACCCGCCATCCATGAGTCGGTCGAGCTCTCCTTGAAAACTGACAAACTGAATTACCTTCGGCACGAGCCCATCGAACTGTTGATTACCGTTAAAAATTTGGCCAAGACTCCGATACAGTTCGAGTCTCGGTGGCTTAAGCAAGGAACACAGCCATTCAACGATCTATACCTTGAGTCAAAGAACTCGAAGGTGGAGATTCAGTTCAACGAGGGATATTCGGGTGAATTACTTGACAAGTTTGTGACGATAGCTGCCGGCCAATCACTGGAGTTCAAGCTTACGGTCGAATCCGCAGAACTCGACCTTCACGAACTCCAAATGCGATTTGAACATTATTCATTTTGGAAGGGCCATTTGAAAGCTACTGCACGTTTCCGAGTCGTCGAAGGTGGCAACGAAGCTGAAATGAGGCGCAAGAAATTCGATCGGCTTGTACTGCAATCGCTTCGGGAGTACAAGAACAACCCGAGCGGAAGAGTAAACAGAGATCGATTTCGTCAATTGGGTTCATCTTGCTTGCCATTGCTTGTAGAGTATCTGCAAAATTGCGAGGACAGCTCTGTTCGCCGATTCTTGGGCTATGGATTGCCAACAATCGCCGACGAGACGACTTTGCCGTTTCTCAGAGGGCTTTTGGAATCGGATTTGGAAGCCGACGGCGATATGCTTGTCGAATCTCTTTGGGGCATCTATCGCCGTGGCGATTTTGCATCGCGACCTGTACCCGAAACCACATTGTTGCTCATCGAAGCTGGCAAACACCGTAATGTCGAGGTCCGTAGGAAAGCGATAGCGACTCTGTGTCATAGCGTCAACGAAGTCGTCGATACATTCATGCAGCAGGCCGTGGAAGATAGTGAGGCGGAAGTTGCACAAATAGCTGCCAGATATGTCGCCGCAAGACAACAACTTCCATTGCAAAGCTGGCTTACCGAAGCAAGATTCACGATAACACCCGTCGGTTTGGTTGCGGCTCGATCGATCATTCGAGAACTTGAACAGTTATCGCAGGAGAAGCATGGTAAGGTACCTGATGGAACTTTCGAGGAAGTCATTGCCGATTCTTCGAAAGTGCTCGAGTATTCTGCCACCCTAAAGGCGTGGATGTTGTACTGCGCGACACATCCGCGTATCGTTGGGATATTCTTTGACAAAGATCGCAGCGCGCGTACTACTTGGCAAGGATGGGGAATTGATCGCTATGCCAGTGGCTCCAATGAGCCGATCAAGTTAAACCCGCGATCACAAAAGTTCCTGGACTGAATATCCCTTCTCGAAATCCATTAGAGCTACGGGACACGTATTAAACCTACGATGCAATGTTTCGAAGCCCTACGTCCACGCGGCTTCGAAAAGGGAATGGATTGTTTCGAGCAACGACTGGAGTTGCCCGTGGAGCTGATTCGACTGATCTTGAGTGATTCGATTGTCGCCTTGCAAACCGAAGATCGCTCCTCGGGCATAGGCGTAGCTTGATAGGGCGCGTTTGAGTTGGGTAATGGTCAAGGCTCGGTCAACGTTGCTGTCCGCCTCGTCACTGGTAACTTGGACCAGGCCGCCGACCATATCCATGCTGGCTCGCACCAGCATCGAGACGAAGGAGGATATTTTCGACTCGTCTTGTCCCAGATTCATCACTTGCATCAGGAATGCTTCTGCTTGAACGACCGCTGGGTGGGCAAACCTGCTAGAAAGCTCGCTAGCCTGGTCGAAAGGATGCGATGGTAGGCTTTCCAACCATGGTTCGCTTGCCCCGGCATCACTCCGGTCGTCAGGCGCACGAGCTGGTACTGATAGTCCCTCTTCTTCCATAGCCAACTTGAATGCTGCCTCTGCGGACAGACCCGACGCCGTGTCTTCGGTGATCCGTCGAGTCATACGTTCGCTTCGCAAATCGCTTTTGCGTCTAAGCTGATCCATTGCGTCGACTTCATCTTCCAGTGATGGTTCGCCCCATCTCTCACTCGGTATGCGATTCGCACGACCAGGCGGCTCGTTCCGTTCCGCGAACATTTTCAGTTGGACCAATGCGGCGATGCGTTCGATTCGAGTTGCCAGAATGTTGGGATCTTCCGCGGCCTCGGAGCTGAGTCCGTGTTCCTTCAACCCCTCGGACATTGCATGGATGGCCGAGCGAAGAAGCGCGATCTTTTGAGAAAGCTGACGGACATTACGGTTCTCGTAGTACTCCCCTTCGTCGCTAACTTTCAAATTAGAAAAATACCGTTGTCGGAGTGCATCCAGCAAATGCACGATCGCAATGTGCCCTTGCAGCGATCCGAATTGTGTCTTGATGGAACAGTACGGTGGCTCTTCGAAGGGCGCCTTTTCGGCATCTTCGATTTGAAACAACGGTGTCAAATGTCCCTCGGGCGATAACAGTAGACTGAGTGTATCCTGCCCCGGTTCCAAGTTAACAATCAAACCACGAACAACTCGCGACGAATCATGCTGAGAAAAGGACCGCCAGATCGTGGCTCGCCCACCAAGTGAAAAGACAAGTTCAAGGATTCTGTCTTCCATCGTCTCGACTTGCTTAATGTCGTTCATAGTACCACGATAGTGAATCGTTACTCCCATAGATTCAAATCCTACTTTTCAAACCAACAGAATGCGAAGTAATGATCGGTGGATTGTCTCGGACTTTTCCGATTGTATGTATTTGTATCCTTGTTTAGTTTACTCCATCCGCTGGACAGGAGAAGGCCACCAAGCCGATCGGCTCGTATCGATTGGAAAAGGATATTGCCTATCGCAATGCCAAAGTAAAAGCCAGAAGATGGTGTATAGGGCGGAGCTTACACCACTTTTTAAGAATTGAAAAGACACTATCCTTCGGCATGGGTTTTCGCGAATGAACGGACTCGTTTCAATGCAATGCATAGCGGACAACGTTGTAGCTTTGAGGTCGACCCAATTCAAATGACCTTTCGCGTTGGCCTCGAACAGATGTTGGGTGTTCGCTGAGAACTGTTTTTTTTGGTACGTTGTGTCGCTGCGAACATGCAGAATTCCATGACCAATTGGCCGGACTTTTGATACTTCTGCCTGAACGCGCCAACTGGTTCCCAGGCTCTTGCCTAGGAACCAGCGTAGCGTCGAAACTTTAAGAGACATGCCCAAGTAATCGGCTGGCGCCTAAGGCTCAAATTTACAAATTTGGTACTTTGCAAACTGCCGATCGCATAACGTATTGATGATGCCATGGCGATTATCGCAACTGCCGACAAATGAAAGACGGAGTTAAAGTAGATTGCTGCCCCCCCACCGTATCGGTTACCATGAGTGCAGCGTCACTCTCGGCAAGAGTGACCTACGGTGGGGTCTTAGAGAAGTCAAACTCCTCTTTCTATGACGGCGTAGTTCATATGGTAGTTCAAAAATTCTGTGTAGTCTGCGAGACACCGCTTTCCACAAGCCATGGTCTTCCCAATTCTCAACTGTGCAACTCCCCAATCTGCAAATTCAACTATCGCAATTATCTTACGGCCAATAGGCCAAGCTGTAAGGCGTGCGGAAGGGTAATGCAAATCAGCCGGACGGTACCTGGATTTTTTTCGATTTGTTCGAAGACCGAATGCCAAGCTCTGTCACCGTCGATTCGCAGTCAGCACGCGTCGTTCTGCGTTATTTGTGGGGTCTTCATTCGAACTCAAATTGCCGGCGTGGCTCGACATGTTTGCGCAAGCCCATTTTGCCAAGAATGGGATTCGAACAACAGGGCCGCAGAATTACAAACCAAACGTGCGATCAGTTTTCAGAAGCGTCGAAGTGAGCTAGAAAGCCTTGCCCGCGAACAAGCATTGGATCTGTTGCCAGTACTTCGCCAAGACTCATCGCTTACAACCATCGTCCTCCCATTCTTGGAACACAACCTCAAGCCATCATCGTCCGAAAGAAGGCAACGGGTCGAAGCAGGCTTCCTTGAAATTGCCTTAGCAGCCTATGCGTCCAAAGAGGAAACCGACACTTTTGAGTCGACACCTGACTTGGCACAGACCGAACACTCGGATACACAGGAGCATTTGCCTCTGTCAAGTAACAATGACCGGCTAGAGAAGAGATTTACGAGACTGAACGGTTCTGCCTGTAGTACTTGCGGTGGACGCTGTTGCAACCTGGGTGGCGATCGAGCTTTTCTAAGTATCGAACAGTTCCGTGAAATTTTTCGAAGTCGGCCCGATACAACTCCCATCGCGGTTGTTGCGGAGTACATGGCTAGAATTCCTGACGAGTCATTTGAGAATTCTTGCATATTCCATGGCATCCAAGGATGTAACTTGGCACGCGAACAAAGATCGATAATTTGCAATCGCTATCTTTGCGGTAGCCTGGAATTGCTGAGGGAACACGTCAACCAAGGCGCCTCAAAATTCATTTTGGCCGCAACCAACCTTCGCGATGAAGACGATCCTAAGTTAATGGTCTTGCGCATCAAGATCGCCGACGATCACGACGAGCGAATACTTCAAAGTGCGGCGTCGGATAAATGCGATGGATGATTGCCAATGCGTTTCATCGAGTTGCACCTGCCGGGTGCAACACAAAGAGTCATGCTACCCATTTTCCGGTCACCTTATTTCTTCACTTGCATCAGTGTCATATCTTTAATCATGACAGTTCCTTTGTCGGTACCGAGTACAAAGCCAATGCGATTGTCGTTTGGGATGACACCAGTGGCCGTAAATGCAAATCGATGCGCTACAAAATCGGGCGTTCCGTTTATCTCTTCGTGCAATCCGATCTCGTGCCAGTCGGCTTGATTGATTAGCCCCATCAGCAATACAGTGGACCGATCGGGTGATCGCAATTTGAATTCGACGACGTACTGTGCTCCTTCTTTTAGATCGAGTCCGATTTGATAGGCCTGGACGTGCCAGTTTTCGTCACCAACGGTCGTGGTTTCAAACAGGATAGCACCGTCTTTGGCGACCATCGAACCCTTGCCCTTTTGGCTTGTTTCCAGACGCCACGAAGCTTCTTCGGAGGTCGGTTTGAGAAGATTGCTAGGTTCCTCTTTGATGCGGACGTTGCGATACTCCAATTGACCACGATCCCCTTCTACACCAATGGGTCCGGACGCAGGGATTTTGAGTTCGGCTTCAAGAATTTCGCCGTTGCATGTGCAATGTGCAACTTTTCCTTTGACGGTCACCACAAGTTCATTCCAATCTTGTGGTTTGAAATACTTTAGCCTTTTGTAGGGACCAGCTACTAGGTAATCGCGGCATTGCAACTGAAGCCCACGAATAAATACTCCACTATCTGCGTTGGGAGCCGCTCGAAACTCCAGCTTTAAGACGAAGTCGTTAGAGAACTCGCGCTTTGTATACAACATCTGAATTTTTCTTCCCTCCGCTGGCGTCGTCACCACCAGCGCACCATCTTTCGCGACAAACCGTCCGTCGTCCGACGAGACCTTTCCGTCAAAGCTAATTTCCTCGGTAACGATCGGCCAGGGTGGAGCATTGCGGTCGCTATCTTGCCAGCCCTTTCGCGAAGCAAGCTGTTCGTTGGTTGTTCGCCTCAATCCCCAGCCCGTGAGATCTTTGCCATTGAACAAGCTTTCAAAGCCCGCTTCCTGCGCGTTTGCCTGCGAGAAACTCGACAATGCAACGGGCAACATGAGGCAGCACGCCAGCACAAAATGCAATCTGCAATTTAAAAATCGTTGTAACATAGTGGTGCGAATTTGCCTCGAAAATGGACTTGAGTTTTAAGTGACATAGGCTTCCAACCTGTGTTTTGGCATGGGATCACCGGCTGGAAGCCTATGCCACTTTTTAATTAGGTTGAACGCATCTGGAATTGTACACGGTTTGGGGTTCAAACGGTGTTGCGTTGCAACCAATGGAAAATTGTAGCCAAGAGTTCAGCCGATGAATAATCGGCTGACGGTGCGTTCAAAGGCTTCTTATTGCGCGACTACCGTTGCTCACGACCATTTGCGCTGGTCTTGGCACTTGGCCCAAGGTGTTTTTTTATGCTTCCAGGAAATAAATAGGTCCGCTCATCAAACGGGTCGTCGCTAACTTGATAGAGGCTGCCATCTTTTCGGCGATGCATGCGAGCAGTTTCCTCCTTGTTAAGTGGCCTTGCTCCGATGCGTCCGAAGACAGCGATTTGATTGCCTGATTCATCCACTGCCCGATCTCGGTCCACACCTCGCGATATGCACAATGCATGCCCGTCTTGAGGTAACTTGCGAGTGGCGATCAAACACGGATTCGGTCGTGGTGAGAAGCCGTCGTTTCCAGGCAATTCTGGACTAGTAAGCTGAATCACCCGCAAACCATTCTTGCCGTCGGCGATGTACGCAAACTGGCTGACGTTAGTGATGCCAAGCTTAACGTCGTGGGCGTCATTGATGTTCCCGCCAGCGTTGTACATTTGATCGACAAAAGCCGCAGCAGGATTCGTGATATCTAGAATGACCAACCCATCATGACCGCCTGCCACATAAGCGTATGTCCGCCCGAGATAAATGCTTTTGGCTTCGTGAAGAGGAACGGTATGCACGTGTTGGGGGAAACCGAGTTCGGTAGCATCAAACACCTTGACCCCCTCCTCATCGCAAACAAAGGCATAACGGAATTGCACCGCTACACTTTTGGGATGATTGACCACATCCTGGCCCACGACGGATACAAGACTTGGTTTTTTGGGATCGCTGAGATCCACGACAACCAAACCCGCGTCGCAACAGATGTATGCAAAATGCCCCGCGATGGTTATCGCTTTCGCACCACACAAAATGCCATTGGGATTGAATGTAACATCCCGATTTAAAAAATTGTTCGTTGGGTTTCCATCTAGCAGAGTAGCTGCGCTGACCATCACAAGGCCTTCGTACTTGTCGGTAACATAGATATACGCGTAGAGCGGATGAACGGGTGTTTCAAAATTTTCCGGGCGATGGGTTCTCGTGGGATCTGGCGCGATGGTGGTTGGCGCCGCGACTGCAGTTGCGAATTTCGTCCGGACATAGAGCTTTTGACCTAGCGGCGAAACAGGAGCAGTTGTAATTCGTTCGGAAAAAGCTTTGTGGTCGATGAAGGCTATATCAAAGACTCGGAGCCCACCTTCACCGCATGCTGCATAAAGAAACTCGCCGCGGTGTTGAAGTGATAGAATTTCTGGCTTGCGATAGAGCGGACTAAGTGTTTCGATTATATCTCGCCCAGGATGCTCGTGGGCATGTTCTAGTTCGCGGTGGTGTTTTACGAATTCCTTGTAGTTCTCTGGATAGGCAATCGAATGGAGTGAGCTTCCGATGACGGCTTGAGGTTCGCTCTGTTCCGTCACTACAACCCCCTCCAGGCCGTGCTCGCCGGCACCTACCCAACAGTACTTTCCTACGAAATTCGTGTAGCCAGTTCCCTGCATGAGCAGTTGGGCGGTGATCGCGTTGTTGTCGTTATTGATCGAGACATGACAATCGGTGCAAGACTTGGTTTCTGATACGCCGGGCAGCGCATGCGGTGCTGTTTGATTCCAATCGGGACCGCCTCTTACCGTGTGCGGAACATTCGTGCTAAAGGCGATGCCGCTTAGGCCTTCGCCACTGATCGTCTGCTGTTGCACATAGACAGATTCTCTATTGCCGTTGTAACTACCAACGTGGATTGCGCAGGAGCTTCGTGCTGGGCCAATCCGATTGCCCGTGACGTTTCCGTCCCGTGCAAGCATATAAACATCATCGCGTAGCGTTTGGAAATTGTACGAAATGCGATTGCGCGAGACCTCACCTAGACCATGTAAATTCGGTGCCTTGACGTTCGCCTTTTGAGGCAAATGGCAGCCGAAGCAACTCGGGTTCCATGAACTATGGCACGCGATGCAACTCATGTTACTATTTTGATGAGCGCATTTCTCATCAGGTAACCGATCGCCCCATCGCATAACCCCGTCGTTGTCCATCCGAACCGTCTTGGCAATGTGGCTTTTCGGGTTGTAGTCTGCGCTCTTTGGATTGATAGTATCAGCGGTCTGAGTTACCTCCCAAGACAAGTTCTTTTCTACATTGCTGCGTTGAATGAGCTTGGGTTGTTTGCCTGGAGCTGTTTTGATTTCGAACCTTGGTTCGCCGAACGCTGTCCTTAGGGCAAGCAGATTGGTTGGTTCTTTTGCTGACGCTGGACCGCTCGTTGGTAACTTGACCGGTTGCCCAGTTCGGATGAGTTGCTCGACTTTCGCGACCAGCGATTGCTTTGCATCGCCATGGCAGTCGATGCATTGGATTTCGATGGCGGCGCGCACCTCACCGTATAGTTTGGTATCACCGTGGCCATCTTGGTAAAAGTGACAGTCAACGCAATGCATCCCTTTTTCCATGTGGATGTCCATCATGTGGACAGGAACTCCATCGCGCTGTTTTCCATGTATCTTTTCGAATTCGTTGGAGGATACCACCGACGCCATCAAGTGCTGGGTTGTTGGTTTTTCGATCTTGGTCCCTTGGTGGTCGAGCAGCGAACCGGCGCGATCCTTTTTGAAAACTGCCCGAAAAACCCAGCCGTGGCCGTGGAAGTCAGCAAATTGCGTGTGCTTCAAACTGGGATTGAGGTTAGTGACATTGTTAAGGAATTCAGGGTTGCCCCATAGCCCTCGCGCCGCAGACTCCTCAGGGTTTGACATCGACGCCTGCACCAACTCTTCAGCCGTTGGATCTTTTTGTTTTTTGGGGTACATGGACTGACCATCGGTTTCGTTGTCCCACCACATGTACCCAAGATAGGAATTGAGTACATTCGTCCCGGGGTGCATATGGCACACCATGCATTGGCTGGTTGGCATGCTGTTGGTAAACGTGTGCTGAATGGGGTGTCCTGATTCATGCTTAGGGATTGTTGGATCGATAACCTTGACCCATTCGTCTGTCTCGGAAGCTGCTCGTCCCATGTTTCCGTACTTCGCATAGGGGCCGGAAGAGGTTGACGAGCGATCGTTAGCATAGATGACGTGACATGCGCTACAGCCGCTGCTTCGATAGTCGCCAGGGTGGTCATTTGTTCCTAAGAAATTAAGCGTAGGGTCGAGCAGCCGTGTCTTTTGCAATCCGATGAGAACAGGGTCGGTGCGGTTTTCGGTGCCAAGGCCACGAACACTTAATCGTTCGCGTGGACGACCAGGCTCCTCAAGTCGTTCTGGGATGCCAACCTCGGCTTTAAAGCGACCTCCGCGTTCAAATATCCGAAGGATGTTGCCGGGCTGAGAGGATTCGAATCGAGGCAATGGGTCGAGGAATGGGACCATTCCTTTGCGATCGATTTCGTAGGGTGTAGGAGGTGGGACGTTTTGAATGCGTTGAGGTTTGCCGTGCATGGAATAGCTTTCGCCGAAACGGGCGGCTTTCTCGGGCGTGCCGCCATTGTTATATATGGCCGCGCCCCATAGCATGCAGCCATGGGTCATCATGCTCTTGCGCAACTGCAGGACTTCGTTCGCATGGCATTGCCCGCAGGCGATATGGGCGACTCGCAGATCGCCAGGATTCACGAAGCGAACGAACTCAGGACTCTCGTGATTCAGCAAAGCATAGCTTCTAACGGGGTTTGCTGAGGAGGGCCACATACCTGGATAACGGGGATGGACGTGCGCACCCTTTATCGAGAAATCGTTGGGACTTCCACCGTGGCAGTCTACACAACCAATCGAAACGGTATTCGGTGGATGCATATTGCCGACGTTGGCATGGCAAGACACGCAGGATGTGCTCTTGTTGCTCTCCTCTTGCTTGGATTGTCGAAAGAGGTCTACGTGGAGCAAATCATGTGGAATCGGATAGGAATCATTTCCAGCGATGCCCAGATGTTTGGCTGGTCCCCATGGATCCTCACCCTTTCGAACAGGCACGCTCGGCGAGTGAAATTTGCCGCTGGATTGAAGTGCAGGTTTGGCGACTTGCGCTATGCAAACGTGTGCTTGCGAACAAAGAATACCAAGAAGCAAAAGGTTTATTAGAATCGCCCATCGAATCGAAAACTCGGTGGGGCGTAAGCTCATGTCAGTACTCGATAGATGCCTCGAAAAAACCAGCCGCTAGATTGTTTACTTTTCCCTCAAGCGGTTGATACAGGTCTCGAAAACCATTGCCGACAACTAGCCCAGAAAGACCGCCGACAAAGCTTACGTTGTTGTTTAGGAGTGGACGGTATTCAAAACCGCCGCTCAAGTCCAGACCGATTTCATTTCGGATGTTGGGCTGAAATACGAGGGTCTCTAGGGTCGCAGTTTGATTGAACCACAGGTAGTTCGCATTCGTGATCATTTTAAGCTTAGGGGTCAAGTCTGCATCAAAGCCGGCATTCAACAGCTGGATGCCTGGGTTAACGAAGTTCGTTTGTCCTTGAAATTTGCTGCTGCGAAGGTTGGGGATCAAGCTTTGGCGGTTGACGAGGTTGACGCCAAAGAGTTTGATTTGTTGCCGGTTCCAATAGCTGAATTCCCCGCCTGCGAAGTTGGGGTTATCGAAGATAGCATCAAATCCGGTTGCCCGGCTGTCGTTCGGATCGCTATCGCCTGATGCATAAAAATAAGAGCAGCGAAATCGAGCCCAGTCACGGTCGTACGAAAGCTCGAGCGCTCCCATAAATGCACTGATGTCTTGGCGTGAACCTGCAATCGGATTTAGCTCGTCGACGCCCGTCACATAGTACATGGAATGGCTAACGTTGTATCGATTGATGTGACCGTTGCCTGACCAACCCAAATAGTACGCATCCACTTGATGTTCCGCGAAAACACCAACGGGATCCGGGCGAACTAAGAATCGGTTGTTATCAAACTTAAAGCTAGCCTTGTCCTTGTTGTAATGAAAGCTCAGCTGCGCGTTGTAGCCTGGGAAGATAAAGTCGTTTCGGTAGTAGTTCGCAATGAAGGTATTTTGATGGCGATCATCGAACGTGTTTAACAGGCTATTCGTGTCTTTTTCGGTTTGGTCGAACCAAACGACGTTGTATTGGTCTTGGTTGCTCAGGCGATTTCCAAAGACCCTCACACCTCGATTGGTATCAGAAAAGATGAAGCCGCGGAAATCGCTTGTGAACGGTTGGGAGCCTGCTCGAACGGCGAGGAAGTCGTAGTTGGGACTCATGTCAGCGATCTTTGTTTCGTAGAACCACTCCTCGAGAGCCCAGTCGGTTCTGTGTCGGCTCTTTCCGTCTCGAACATCGGGCGAGACAACGGCCAGCTCCTCGACATGGAGGTAGTTCTGGTTGAAGACCGCATTCATACGCAATCGCCAATCAAACGGTTTGAAGGATGCATCGCCTTTGAAAAGATCGAAGCCAACCGAGTTGTACTGGGTGAAAAGAAATTGATTTGGATTTCCAAAGAACTCGTTCTGAAAAGGGTTCTGTGTCGCTTCGAAGGGGGTCGTTGGAATTGGCGTTTGCCGTAATTCGAACAGATTCAATTGCTTGAATTGCAACTTGAGAAAAGTGTCCTGGCCGACGATCGGGAAGTCACCCTTGAGCACGTTTTGGTTATATGGGTCATACCATGCACCCTGGACAGACGGATAGTCGTCGCCAATCGGATGCCCTTTCCCGTAGCGATCCCAAGTGGGCACCCCGACCCGCCATCGATCTTCAATCGGGACAAAGTGGCTGGTGTTTTGTGATTCCGTTGGCAGGACCGACGTGGGGCCGGTGAAGCCCAATGGGGCCTGAAACACGGTTAGTTGATACGGTGGTGTCTCTGGCGGAAAACTGGCCGCCTTGGGTAGCGAAATGCCCTCGACTTCAGGGGGAGCAATGCTCTTTGGCTCAAGCTGCGCTTCGGCAATTGTAGGATTATCATCACGTATCGAAGCGCGAACCGGCTGGGACGGTGGTGGCGGTTCGATTGGAATAAATTGTCCAAATGAAATACCAACGAAACATGGCGCGCAGAACGCCACGATCACTCCTACGATGGCAGAATAGGGAATCTTAAACACAAGTCGACAATTTATGCAAAAAAAATTTCATACGGATTGGACTGTAGCGATTGCATCGGCGGTATCGACGGGCGGTCTTGGGTGAATCCATTGGAATTGGCTCGAATGGTGGAATTGGGCAGACTCTGCCTAACAAGTCAAGGAAATGCATTGTGCGGAGTTTTCCAGATTTGCGGATAGTGTCGTGTGAAAGCATTGGATTGTATGGATTGAGCCGGTGATGACGACTTTAGGACTTACGCAGGAACGCATTGTGAGCGGCAAGCCACCGGTATCCCACTGTCCGCCATTTGACTCGCCTGCTGCCACGGCCCAAGCAGCTGAACGAGAAAACAAATATGCGCATGATTCGAAACCTCCTGAACTCAGTTGCTCTGTTTGCGATCCTGCCTTTGACGTTCGCATATTCAACCGAACCACGGCCCAAAATGCGATCGCCCGATGACAATATGCTTCAGCAAACCGAGAGCGCAATTCGAAGAGTGAGGGCGCCAATGGTAATCGATGAATCGGATTCCAAATCCGAACCAATGGCACTATTCAGCGAACTGCCTTTGGCTGGACATCGAGGCAACGAAACACCGAGTGGCAACAAGTACGGTCGCTATTGTGAGCCCGGGTTTGTACGCGCTGGTTTTTCCAGTTGCATAGGTCGATTCGCGAGGCCTAACCCCGATGCCTATCATCAAGTAGGCTATGTGGGTGGCGGGACCCTCTTTGGTGGCTCCTGCAGGCGGGTGGACGATGGAACATTTGGCATGGACTATTCTGGCCATTGGTTCTCGCGAAAGACATGGCTCAAATGGAGCCACGGAGAACGTCATCAAGGGGGCGCGGGTCGCTACGAAACCGAGGGGCCGCGCCTGTTATTTGAGTAAGTCTTGATGTCTAGTGGCGCGAGCCGGAGGGGTCTTTCCCGATTCCTTTGTTCGCCAATTTTATACTTTTTTTGGCACGGTATCAAAGCGGTGAAGCTCCCAGTCCGTCGCGATCGCACACCATGGGAGTTTCGCATTTAGTCCAACTATGAACATGATCATCGCAAAAGTTGCCCACGATCCACCTAGGAAATATCCCAATCCACAACTCAGAAGTAAAACAATGTTGGTCAGCACATAGATTATTGCAGACCATCTAGTAGCGCTCAATCGAACGGCATCTGTTGCCGCCTCAAAACGTGCCTCGTAGTCCGGAGACAAATTGCTAAAAACGAATCGTCTCCAAAAAAGAGCAACGGCAACCGTTGTCAGTATCGAAATCACCACAACAATCGATGAAGAAAACAAATCAAAGAATGCAAGGAAGAGTGCTAGGCCGATTAGCACGACCGGTGTTAGGAATCGTCCGGCCTGTTTGAACATGCGAAGCTCCATTGCTCTTTCGACGAACTTGCTATTATCTTGGCTTGGGCAATGGATAACCGGTCAAAACCGTCAACAAAGCCGGGTCCAAACCATATCCGAATGAACTATGTCTCACGCATAAATCAACAGTACCGCAACTCCTGCAACGATGAGAGCAATGCCTACAAGTTCCCGTTGCGTCACCGCTTGGGAAAACACCCGGCGTGAAACGATTTGAGCAAACAACACCTCCACCAGCCCCAACGTGCGAACGTTCGCGGCGCTTGTCAGCGAAAAGCCCAGAAACCAAAACTGCGACGCAAACGCACCCATAAAGCCAGCGAACAACGACTGCCGCCACACCCCAGTGCTCTTGAACAAGGACGTCCGATCAAACACCCACATCCAACAGCCAAGCAGCACCGTCTGAAAACCCAAGGACCAAACAAGTGTTGTCGTCGCCTGCAGATAAAACGCACCATCATTCAGTGATAGAATTCCGCCGCGAAATCCAATAGCAGCCAAAGCATAGAGTCCTCCTGACGCAATGCCATAGAGCGCCGGACGCAGACTCTCGCGAGCCCATTTCTCGCCAAGCTTGACGGCGACGAGAAAAACGCCGATGGTCGCAATCACGATCGCCGCTGATCGCAACCAGGTCAGATGATCGCCCAAAATGACCAGACCAAACACGGCAACTTGAACCGCTTCAGTTTTCGTGAACGCGGTCGCGACCGAAAACGAGCGTTCTCGCATGGCCGCGAGCAGCAACGCGGTGGCCACGATCTGCGCCACGGCCCCCGCCGATGTGAACGCAAGAAATCGCCCGTTCGGCGCCGGCACACTCGACTGCGCGATCGCAGCCGAAATCGCCAAGAACGCCAGCGAAAACGGAAATCCATAGAGAAACCGAACTTGTGTCGCCCCGATGGTCCCAAGCGACGCGGTCAAGCTGTTCTGCATCGCATTGCGCGCCGTCTGAGCCAACGCAGCGATCAAGGAGGCTAAAATCCAGAGCAACTCGTCAGTGCCTTATGATATTGGCTGGGGCAAAAGGATGTATAGTCTTCATGGCCATCTAACGCAATGCCCGCATTGCCGGCATCTGTGCGCAACGCAAAACACGGGGACACAGGACATTTTAAAATTCGGTAAAATCATAAAAAGGCACCGGTACACTCATCTTGCTTGTTGGCCAGACGGGCCAACGGCTCCTTGAGGCATTTCATGAACCAACCCAACGAGGACAAGCGTTTGCGAGTCTCAGCTACCCAAGCCACATTCGCAAGTCGAGCCGCCACAAACTCATTGGAAACCTTCATGGGCTTTCGATCAGACCCACGAGGCGAAAAGAGCTTAAACCAGCGCTCAACCACTTCGGAATCGGTCCAACTGCTAGCAACCTCCGGATCGATGCGCAAGAGCAAATGCAGATGATTGTCCATCAAACTGAAACCACCCACGGAAACCGCAAAGATTTCATTGAGTTCCCGCAACCGATTCTCGATCCAATCTTTACGCCCAGGTGCAGTCTCGACACCCATCAAAAAAGCTCGACGAACACAACGAGAAATACAGTGATACCAACGACTTACCGATGTATCAACAAGCCGAGAACGCGAGATAGTCATAGGTCTGCCCTTTGTCGGAAAACTGGATCGAAGTCTACCAAATCAAACCTGCCAGTCAATCGCTGTGCCTGTCCTTTTTTGGTCCTTTTTGGTCGCTCGCGAACTGGTACTCCAAACGAAATCGACGGTCTGGTCACTTATTTCTGGGACACCCGTTGACATGGATCAGAGACGTGACTACAGTGACTACATGATTACCAATCTACGTGAAGCCAAGAGCAACCTTAGCCAATTGGTTCAACTCGCTACGGAGGGCGAGGAAATCGTTATTACCGTTCGCGGTCGACCTGCGGCGCGTTTAATATGTGTCGTTCCAAAAGGAGTTGAAATAGTGGCTCGCACAGAATGGGCCAACGAGCTGTCAACGTCGGCTGAGGCGGCCCGAGTTGGTCCGCACAAGTCTACGCCGCAGGAATTCTGGGACGATTTACGCGAGGAGCGGCTGTGACTCATGGCCAATTCGATCTACTGGGATACATCGGCATTGCTCAAACTCTACGCCCCAGAGCCTGATTCGAGCGACTATTTAAGGCTTCTCATTCAACAACCGGAAGACCTCGCGATCAGTTTTCTTCATCGCGTTGAGCTGTATTACGCTCTCCGCGGAAAGGAATCGAGGGGAGAGATTGTGGCGGGTTCCGCTACGCGACTATTCGAACTCTTCGAGCAAAATGTCAGAGCTGGACGCTACTTTGTGATCCCGTGGGGCGAGGACGTTGCGTTGGCTGCGCGGGGTTTACTGGACGCTGCATTGAGCGCAGCGCCGTCAGTCGCACTACGGTCTCTGGATGGATTGCATTTAGGGGCGTTGCGGGCGGCGAAAATCCAAAGTGTAGTGACCGCCGACATTCGCATGCGCGACGCCGCCCGCATCGCGGCAATTTACGTAGTCGAGCCGTAGAGAACAATCAACCCGAAGGACATGCACAACGAATAGCTATCTAGCAATGATATCATTGTGCGTTGGCTTTCTCAAGTCTCGTCATCCATCAAAAAAGCTCGACGGACACAACGAGAAATACAGTGATACCAACGACTAACCGTTGCATCAGCAAGCCGAGAACGCGAGATAGTCATAAGTCTGCCCTTGGTCGGAGAACTGGATCGATCGGCAAAGTTTACCAAATCAAAACATCCATTCCATCGCTGTGCCTGTCCTTTTCTTTTCCCTTTCTTTTCAACGGATTCCAACCTAACAGCGGGGGAAGACCTCCTAGGAAATATGTGCGCGGCTCATGGATTCGAGTTCGCTGTCTCAACTAACCTGTTAAGCAACTCTTTGCAGCGGACTGAATCAAAGGTCTGCGCGGTTTCTAAAATACTTTTCTGGACTGAGAGTACGCTTTGCCGCTGCGGCAACTGAATATCGAGTCGCAACATCTCGAAAAGTTCCTCCTTCATCGGCGCGACCAAGTCGGCGGCTAGGTCGCCATGTTCGATGAGTTCATCCACTGCAACGCAAACCATCCATGCGGTCTGCTTGGCTACCCAATAATCGGACAAGGAGTCTTGGCGACGAGTCACTAAAAATTCTAACCACTGATGGACGTCCTTTTTGGACATCACTTGCTTCTCCATCTTGCGTCGATCTTGAAATCGATCGGACAAAGTTCGACGATGGCTATCGCTCAACTGATGAAGACGCTTTGCGTCGCCAAACGGAATGGAATTGAACGAGGCCAGCATCTCTCGCGTTAGCGTTTCGTTTTGACTTCGGTTGGACAAGTGAATTGCGGGGTAATCCAATGTCAACCAATTCGACGGGAACGGTCGTCCAGGGATTCGCGAGTCTGTTCGAACCTGAGCATTGCTTCTCTTCAATTCTTGATGGCATCCCATGCAGTTGTAGATTGCGTAATCCCCCCAGGTCGTGTTTTCGGCAGCCGCTTGGTGTACCAACTCAATTCCTAAATCGTTTGCCACGAGACCTCCTATCATGCTACGACGCGTCTTGTCGTAACTGCCTTGAATGGCCAATTGGATCTCGTCCGTTGTCCCAGATAAGCTGCAATGGACGCGATTGTATTCCGCTTGCCGTTCAAAGGGAACGAAATCGATATTCTTGGATTTCCCGATTCCGGATTTTTCTTGAAGAGTCCTCCAATGTGGCGGCATCGCGCTTAAGAATGTTTGCAAATCGAAGGGAGGAAGAACAGGATGGCCCGCGGCAACCATATCATGTGTGACAAACCTCCTTTCTTCGATATTTCCAAGATGACAGCTTAGGCAGACGGTTGCCGTGATGGACGGGGAGGTAAGATCCCACATACCCAATTTCGATTTCTCCTCTGGAGCTTTCGCGCGCCAACTTACTTGTTGATGGTGTTCTAATTTCGTGTATTCCGATCCGGGACCATGGCATGATTCACATTGCACGCCAAATCGAACGTCCAAGATCTGTGTGCGATCTCCAGCAATTCGGCCAACATGGCAACTTAAGCACTTTTCTCTAAAATCATCGCCGCCGGCTTTCCAGTTCAACCTGGATGTGATCTCGACCGACAACTTGTTTGATTTGCGTTCCGGTTTTTCAAGTTCCTTTTCCGCTAAATTTTGTCGAACCAATTCGTATGCAAATGCGTGTTTGTCATGTTCAAGCCACTCCTTGGCTTCTATCAATCGAACGAAACGTGTGACGCCAAGTGCTTTGTAGATGGGACTCGGAGCACTATGACACGCAGCACACTCCTTGACGCCTATATCAGAAAAATCATTCGAAACCGATGCATGTGTATCGGCTTGTTTTGGTTCGACGGCGATGGCAGTATTCGAGCAATGTGTTCCAAAAAGAATTGCGAGCAGCAACGAAACAAGCATTATCAAAGCGTGGCGGATGCTGCTAGCATCCGAGCGGATGCAAGAAGCGTTGTCCACATCAACAATTCGCCCAATGTTGCTAGATCCGTTCATCTGCGTTCTTCATGGTTCAAAGCAGAGACCGCCTGTTGCAACGAATCATTCCATTCTTCCAATGTGGGTGAAGTCATTCCATTTTCCATTCGTGGGAAATTGGGCGTCATCAACTCTTTCGGAAAAAGCAGTCCGTTTCGCATTGTTTTCATGGCAACATTGAGTTTCCCGTTCAAAGTCTTCGGGTACGATGCCCAAGCGGCAATATAGGCGCTAGCTGCAGTCTCCCAGGAATCACTGCGTTTGGTCTCTTCAAGTCGACTTATAGTCAATTGTATCTGAAGTTGGCGTGACCAATCCGTTACCGATAGTTTGGTTGTATCGAACAACGACTCGAACAATTGTACTCTAATTCTCTTGGTTTCCGCTGCGACTCGCTTGGCGTCCGGGTTGGATGTTATGAGAAGCTCTCGCGTTTGTCACCAGACGTTGTAGAAAGCGCGGCTAGACCTGCCAAGTTCCAGTTGCGAACGGGTGCTCGGCCTTTTACCACAAGATCTCGGTCGGATGCTTTAGCTGATTTCGGAATGCCGTTGAGCGTCATGTGACAGCTGTTGCACTGGTAGTTCGATAACTCAGGCCACGTCGAAACACTCAAGGTTTTGTTGGCTCGCGATTCTATTAATTCCAATTCAGAGTCTGCAGCCGCTATCTGTCCGGCAAACCAAAGTTGTGCGCGAAAGTGTTGGCCATTCTGTTCGGCATCGCGCCAGTGTTTCGGGTAGGCTTCATGGTAAACAGCCATATCAAAATAGAGTGCCGGGTGGCCGGCTGCAATGATATCGTGATTCATATCGCGATCCTTTCCACCGACATGGCATGTTGTGCAAATTTTGGCTCGCTGAACCAATGGATCAGTTTCCGTTAAACCGAGCTTCTGTCTGGCCATTTTGTTTGACGCAGGACCTTGATAATGTTGATCGTACCAAAGTTGAGATGGTCCGTGGCAAGACTCGCAACCGACCCCTTCCGCGATGTAGGGCGAGAGCTGATCCTTCTGTAGGTCACGGTCGGTGTTGTGGCAAGCCAGGCAGTTTTGATAGCCTGCAGTGTCCACAATTTTGCCGTCAAGGAGTATGCCCAGTTTTGACAAGATTCTGACGGAGACACCGGACGAAATAGTTTTCCACGATTTGGCATGTGGATCGCGTTCAAGCCAAATTGCGTATTCAGAACCTCGAGGTGCATCGACAGAGGAAACGCCTGCTTTAGGCCCACCGTGACAGCTGGTTGTAGCACATGAGGCAGCCCCGCGTACTCCAAGTTCCATATGGTAGAGTGAGTCCATGCCCCAACCGGACGAAGCCATGGGCCTGTTTAACTCGGAGTGGAACGTTTGCCCTAATGCCTGAATGTCTATTCGCAGTAACCAACAAAGCGTCAGAATCCAAACTGTTGAGTACCTATGCCGAGCAAGCAGACGAGCCATTGTTCGACCATCGAATCCCGTGTTGTCGGTTGGATGGTTCCACGCGAAATAGAAACTTCACTGAATTATAAACAGACTCTCGGCACAGCGTTCGCAACAGTATGATTCCGTTCCATCCAACTCACGATATTAGGACTGGAATAGCACACGACCGATTGTTTAATCGTAACGGTCGTCAGAATAAGGATAAAGCGATACAGGCTGGAAGCTTATCCGACGTACACAAACGTTGACAGTTGGCGCATGAAGGGATAAAGTCTACCCACCGCCAGAAGGGGTTGTCAGCAAAAGCGTTCGTTGATTCCGTTGATTCATAGGTGAATTGTGCTGTTGGTCCGGAAACTCAAACTACATTTCGGATCGATCTTCATGGCGACATTGCTCGTCTTGTTGAGTGGGTTTTGGCATGCATGGTATTCGAGCAATTCAGGCCGATTCGCGTCCGGCAGTTCGCTCCCTGGGTTGGTAATTGGAAGCGTGGCTGCAGGAATCATTTTGTTCGAGCTGCTCCTTTGGCCGAGAAAGAAGCTTAGACGATTTAAACTGTTTCCAACAAAGTACTGGATGGTCGCCCATATTTGGTTTGGCTTGGCAACAGGACCACTCGCTTTTATTCATGCTGGTTATCGTTTCGGAGGGATATTTAGCTCGACACTTATGGTGCTATTGTTATTCGTACTAGTGAGCGGAATTTACGGCTGGGTTATGCAAATGGTGATACCGAAGTGGATGCTTGGAAATCTTCCCTATGAAACCATTGCCTGCCAAATCGACGACGTTTCGGTGCAAGCCGCGTTGAATGCACGTCGCATGCTGACAGTGGCTTATGGTCCCAAGCCTGATGGTTTAAAGAAGCTCCCTAATTTGGATAGCTTGTCAATCAAGATGAGCGGGGCTGTAACAGTCCCGGACGGGAGAAAGGAAGTCAGGGCCATAGTGATCGGCGCGGTTCAACGCCGAGACTCAAACCGTTCGCGAATCGCGATCGATGTTGACAACGAATTCAATGCGGATGACGGCAAAGAACTTTGGAAGCAGTATGCGGCAGTGATCGAGCCCTTTGTGCTGGAAGGTATTTCTCTTTCGGAAGAAGAGGGGACAAGATTACAAGCGGGAGATAATTCCCCAGTCAAGACACGCCAGAAATCGGTCGATTGGTTCTCGTTGCTGCGAGACTCCTGTTCCGCGACAGCCCGACCGATTGTCGATCAACTAGAGGACTTAACGGTACAACGCCTGCAGTACGATGCTCAACGCCGCGCTCATGCGTGGTTGCATGGTTGGATCGCTTTCCATGCAAGCGTATCGGTGCTTTTGGGTGTGCTTTTGGTAACCCATATCATTCTCGCTTTGAAGTACATGTAGTACTACTTCCACAGGGGCTAGGATGCAAGAAAACGGCAGGCAACGCGCAGCGAAGATCGACAGACATTATCATGTTGCGTTCGACCGTTTCATCTATCGGAAGCGATGGATGGGTGTTCTTGGCCTCGTGGTAGGTGTTATTTATTCTGCATGGATGTTTTCTAGCACAGGTGTCCTCCACCTGACGACGGGCAACCTCTCGCAACCTCATTTCGCTTTTAACAAGTCCGGCTGCGAAAATTGCCATCTGCCAAATGTTCCCATTCGAAAGGACGCATGGGGCGGCGAACGAGTTGAGACCATCGCGTTGAACAACCAGCAATGCAATAGCACATGCCATGCAGTAACTGGGCACTTCGAGTCGCAAACGAAGAGCAGGATTGTCGCATCTGAGAGTTGCAATACCTGCCATCGGGAGCATTTAGGCATTGACAGGAAACTCGTCGACGTGGCAGACAAAGACTGCACCAGATGCCACGCTAATATTCCAGCGGTCGCACTACAATTTCAGGGTAAAAATTCCGTTACCAATTTTTCCAAGACCGAGGGACATCCTGCATTTGCATCATTAGGAAATGATCCGGGCACGATTCGCTTTAGCCATATTCAACATATGCGACCTGGCCAGCCTAAAGCGCCAGGCGGTGCTGATGCGAAG
>JANLRK010000774.1:0-3827 GCA_031361585.1 Pirellula sp.
GGACAAAAAAGCCAGGGATTTCAACCCCTATCCATCCAATAAAAAACGGGCAGCCAATTTGGTTACCCGTTTCTGTGATTTGTAATTTCGACTGGTCCGTGGTTTAGACGGTGACAACTTTCTTTGCACGGCGACAAGCAACGAAGCCCATGCCCAGGGCACCAATGCCCCAGATGACAAATGAGGCGGGTTCGGGGACGGCGGAGATTCCAACTACTGCCTGGAAAGTCCCAGTGGTAGATTCTGAGTATTCTGTGGACACTTCGGGCAGATCAAAATTATCGGCGAAAATTTACGCAATCTGTGGATGAAAAAAGAGGAGTACAAAGAGTCGGGGATGAATTGGCTTTCAAAGGTCCCAAGCAACTGGCAAACCATTCGCAACGGCAGTTTGTTTTCACAAAGAAACGAAACGAATTATCCGCAGCTTCCCATTCTCGAAGTGTCGTTGCGAACACCGCCACCGCCCGCACCGAGCGAGAAATCGCGCTGATGCAGGAATACCGGACGCGCCTGGACAGTATCGCGATTAGAACTCGTCATGATCTTTGGCGAGCCACGACCAGAGTCGCTTGCCGGATGAATGCAGCGCGAGATCGGATTGCTTAGTCGGATTCGCCCATGCTCGTTCGACACCAGACTTCCACTTGCTCTCCAACGACGAATCAATTTGCGCCTCGTAGCTATTTAGCGTGATGTGGTACCTGGTGACAGCGTGCTTGAGCTCGTGAATCTTTTTGCCCACGAGTACCGATTTGCCGAATCGCTTTTGGAATTGGGCTGCCACGTTTTTTGGCTCGGCCGCGAATGAACCGCAATGTGTAACGTCAAATCTAGGAAAATCCCAAAGGCCCGACCACCGCTCGTCCGGAGCGCATCGACGCATCAGGATTCGCCCCTTGATGTCGCGTATCACCAACGCCGCTTCGCGCAGGTCCGTGTACTCTTTCGGACGTTTTGGCACCGGGATTGTCGCCTGCGAACCAGACTTAAAGGTTGGGCAGAGATCCTTGAGAGGGCAAACCGAGCAGAGCGGTTTCTTGGGTAAGCAAATCTGCGAGCCGATCTCCATCAGCGCTTGGTTTAGTTTTCCGCTACCAGTTTGAGAAGGCAAAACAAGTTCTGCAAAGGACCAAAGATGCACTTGCCCTTGTTTGGACGACGTCTCATGTTTGAGGTGGAGCAGACGAGCATAAAGTCTTTGGGTGTTGGCTTCTACAATGGGCTGTCTTTGGTCGCGAGAAAAAGACAAGATTGCGCCCGCCGTGTAGCGACCGATTCCAGGCAGTTTGCAGACGCCCGCGTAATCCGTGGGGAACGTTCCGTTGAGTTCATTCAGGACCACTTTCGCAGCTTCGTGCATTTGTCTGGCTCGACGATAATAGCCGAGGCCTGCCCAATGTCGATATACGTCGTCAAGCGTAGCAGCAGCCAATGATTCGACGCTGGGAAACGATTGAAGAAAGCGAGCAAAATAGGGAATGACTGTTGCAACCTGGGTTTGTTGCAGCATGATCTCACTCACCCAGATTTCATAGGGATCGGACGTTTGTCGCCACGGTAGTGGTCGTCCATTCTCCAAATACCATTTTGAAGTAAGCCTCCGCAGTCGAGCCAAATCGTTAGGCTTCCAAGCTTGGATTTCGCCCTGCATTACCGATCTCTATCCAAACTTTCTCGTTTGCCAAGAGTAACGGGTACTAGTTTTCTTTCTCGTTTCGGCAGTTCGCGTCTAGGTTCTTCGATTTGAGGAATTCCGCCCTGCCGAAATCTCTGTTGCAATTCAAACGGCGAATCTTCGTTGCGTTCCACTTCTAGGACGACCTCTTCCCCATCTGCAAAATGGGCAAGCTGCTTTCTCAAGTCTTCGAACAAAAAAATCGGAACACCATTCACAGAAAGCATTTTATCACCGCGCCGTAGTTTAGCCCGTCCGGCCGCGCCGCCGTTTACAATCTCGTCAATAATAGTTGAATTCCCGCG
Organism: Pirellula sp.; assembly: GCA_031361585.1. Lineage (GTDB taxonomy): Bacteria > Planctomycetota > Planctomycetia > Pirellulales > Pirellulaceae > JBKCUI01. Next base: position 1,984 of record JANLRK010000774.1, read on the forward strand.
TGCCTTCACACCCAGGAAGCCACCTCGCGAAACAAAAAGTTCAACTCCATCCAACTTAGATTTGAGCGATTGGTGGCCACTCTGAGTCAGCTTGGTCCCGAAGAGATAGACATTCCCCCAGACCGGTAGGCTCGTAAGCATTTCTACTGATTCGTCGCTAATGGGGGAATAAACTATTTCTAACAAATCCAAGTCGGGCGCATCTCGCAGTACGGCAAGACCCTCTTTGTCCAGTGCGGTTTCAACAAGCTGTAGTTTCTTTAGATGAGGAAGACCAATCACTTGTTGCAAGATCTCGCGGCTTATCTGTGGACCCTCCAGCCTAACGAACGTAACGTCGGTCAACCATTTTAAACACGCGAGATCCGCTGCGTTGCCCGTGAACTTTCTGTCAATAACCAATGGTTGCCTTAGAAACATGCTGCTGCTCATCACTTGTAGCTCGCGATCTCTAATCGTTGCTTTGCATTCGTCAAGCAAATCGAGTGCGGCGTCGCGTTGTTCGGCACCGATAACCTGAAGTATTTTCCCGGCGCGAATCGATTTGCTCGTGGTTCGCGATGCGGCTAATTCATTGAGAGAGTCGAATGCAAGTTTACCTGAATCGCTATAGGGGTCCGCGGCTATCGAGGAGAGGAATTGAAAGAGACGGTCGGCCCTCTCGCCAGTAGCTTCGTTGACTGCCAGAATCACAAAGGGAATCGAATCCGCCTTTTTTTGGCTGAGCCTCAACGTTGCAAGCTGTCGAACGGAGTAATCCTCGGACCCGAGGTCTTCAATCCATCCTACTATTTCTTGTTTGGCAGATTTGGGTTCGTCATCTTTCGCCGATAGGAACTGCGCAAAAAAAAGCATATTCATCCAAATCAACGCGCCGATTGCAAACCGACTAAATCGCCAATTGTCCAATCGACCGCTTGCCTGGAGTTGTACGGTTGGTACACAATGCGTTTGCAGTCGATTCGATGGTTGATTCAAATTAGATTTCATACCGCGTTTTTTCCCCTCTTGGAACTCATTGACAGCTCCGATGGAACACAGTTTTATAGCATGGGTCAAACAAAGAGCAGCCCGTTTGCCCAAGGTAAAGTTAGGTATCGGTGACGATTGTGCCCTGATCGGCCTGGAATCTTTGGATTTGGCTCAATCCGATTTGGCAATCACTACCGACTCACTTTGCGATGGTACCCACTTTATTCTAACCGAATGTGGCCCCCGGGCGGCAGGTAGAAAATTGATGGCCGTCAACTTAAGCGATTTAGCCAGCATGGCAGCTACCCCGATCGCCGTTTTCCTTTCGTTGTGCCTACCCAAGGAAAACTCCGGTGACCTGGCGGCAGAAGTGTTCGAAGGCGTTTACGAGTTGGCCGAAAAGCATAATGTCGCAATTTCTGGTGGAGACACCAACGTTTGGAATGGGCCATTGGTCATCCACTTGACGGCCATTGGGAAAGTGGCCGCGGGTGGCAGTTGGTTGCGGAGCGGCGCGTCCCCTGGCGATGCAATCGTGGTTTCTGGGAGGCTTGGCGGCAGCATCCTAGGAAAACACCTGGAGTTCGAGCCTCGGCTCGCACTCGCTGCTGATCTCCATCAACGAGGAATAGTGACGGCGGCTACCGATATCAGCGATGGCCTTGGAATTGACTTGCTCAACATAACAGTAGCCAGCAAATGCGGAGCGGAGGTTTGGCTGGACAAGATTCCAATTAGTAATGACGCAATGATTTGTGCTCAGAGGTCCGGTCGTAGCCCTCTCGAACATGCTTTGGGAGATGGCGAGGACTTTGAACTGTTGCTGGCCGTGCCACAGGAGCGTTTGGCCAAGATGCCAAATGAAATAGCAG
>JANLRK010000811.1:0-7889 GCA_031361585.1 Pirellula sp.
CGTTTGGGGCTTCGATACCAAGCCGCACTTTATCCCCACGAATGTCCACGATCGTGATAACAATGTCATCACCGATCATGATGCTTTCGTCTCGATGTCGCGAGAGTACCAGCATTGGAGACTCCTTTTCTTCGTTTAGGTTGCATCCAGTGCAACAGGGTTGGGTCTAAACAAGTGGGCTGTGTAGTGATCTTGGACTATTCATCCAACCTCACGCCACGACGAGAGTATCGGCTGACGAATGCTGTCGAATGACCGAGACATAACGCTTTCCGTGGGCACCTACTGTTCTGTCTTTAACGCCGAGCGTTAGAAGTTTCGACCTGCACGATCCATTTTAAGTTGCCGTGAGTAGCCAACAAGCCCGAACGATCCGCCGGTCAAGCCGGTGGGATTCAGAAATACCGCAGGCTTGTCTTGCTGGATTGTTCTGTTTCCAAGCTAAACAAGGCGAACGGTCGAAAAGTTGGCGTCGATCTTAAGCTGGGCCGCGAAACACTTTCGTTAGCGTTCCCTGGTAGCGGAATGCGTCAAGCATTTCGTTAGCGTCAAGCATTCACGAAAGCTTTGACAGCTTCCGCTACGATTTAAATCGGCCCGCCTTACGCGAAACCAAATCGCAATATCCGACAAATCGTAAAAACCGGATATACCGAATTAGACTACCGACATCTCAAGGTTTTACCCACCATTAGGGTTTAGCATGAACTGGAATGGTAGTAGTGTTCGATAGGGTCATGTGTCTAGGCAACGCGGTTTTCGAAAGCTCCAACGAAATGCCGTCTCCAAATTTGCCTGGGCCCTTTTCACTCCAATCCGACACTCCCAAATTCTAGAAGCTAGCCAACGTGAAACGCCGGTACCCATCGCATCTTCGTCTCCACCTCGAGGACTCCAACTCGAACGCTCCATCAACTGATTTGTCTCGCTCCCGAATGCAAACCGGCATTCCGCAAGACGAAATTCAAGATGTCCTACGTTCCTTCACGGAGGCAACGAGTTGGGCTGTTAGCGAACGAACCAAACAACTCGAATCGAAGAACGGTATAGCGGGCCACCATTTGCCCAACCAAAACGGCGTTAGTAAGCGCTGGCGTCTCATTGAAACAATGGTGCACGACGGGGCCTTGGAAGCCGAGGATTCGACTGAGTCCTCATTCGTCCCTATGGACCGCGCGCAGCATCTGCTGGCTTCCATTGAAAAGTTAGTTGCCCGTTTGGAAGTGGCCGAGGAAACGGTTCGCAATCAAGAAGCAGAACTTGCTACGTCTGTTGGGGTCACGAGCCATTCGGATCGAGGCCGTGAAACGGCGGATCGATTTGAATCCATATTGGAGAGCGTTGCTCGATCCGTGGGCGCGGTCGCCGGTGCTCTCTATTTGCTCGACGATGAGACCTCTTCGCTGAAGATGCGATCTTGTATTGGCTTGCCTAAAACTCGATTGACTGCACCACCACGCGAATTGCGAGGATCACTGGCCGACCTAGAGGCACTCCTCGGCAACGCCGTTTTGCTCAGCGACATAGAAATGATGCCGGATTGGCCAAGCCCCGAAGACTTCGCGTCCGCCTTGGTTGTTCCCATCGGTTCGACCACCATGCCACATGGAACCATGTGGTTCTGGTGTCAGACCCCTCGAACGTTTTGCGCAACCGAAATTGAGGTAGCCAACCTAGCTGCTGGCCGCGTGATGAGTGAGATCGAGCAATCCATTCTGGGGAACGAGATCCATCAGTCACGTGCTATGCAAAAGCAAATTGATACGGCCAGTCTCATTCAAGCAAGCATGTTGCCTGACAGTCAAATTTTGCATGAAGACTTCGATGTTAACGGATGGACCTTCCAGAACGGCAGCATCGGCGGTGGATTCCATCATTGGGATATCAACGGACAGGAAATGATGACTATTGCACTAGGAAATGCAAACCAGCCCGGGCCCGAGGGGGCAATCGTCGCCACCAGCATTCAGTCCATTGTTCGAACGCTATGGCAAAGCAATAGCAACCCCGTTTCGATGATGCGTTCGATCAACGATACGCTTTGGGGAATGCAAGATGTGGATTGGACTGCGTCGATGGGTCTCATTCAAATCAACCCCATCACCGGTTATGGTTCGATTTGCAGTGCTGGTGCAATTCAGTCGTTCGTGATTTCCCATAGAGGATTCCGACCTATCGGATCGTTGGGACCTCGCGTGGCGGCGCATCCCGATACGTTATTCAATAGCAATCGGTTTTGCTTGCAGCCAGGTGAAATCTTATTGTCGCTCACGTCCAATATTCTTGATACAACGAATGGCCAAACTCTCCCGATGCACAAAAAGAAGGGGAGCAAGGCCATTAGCTATTCGACGCTTGATCAAAACTCGATGCTGCAAATCGTTCGCGATATGTCGGACGAAAAAGCGAGCGACATTGCTGGATATCTGGCTCGCACGTTGCCGACTTTTCAACGAGATTCAAACGATGGTCCGGACCGAAGTCTGGTCATTGTCAAGAATGTGCGGAAGGCAACGTAATCACTACACGGAGCTAAGGTGGGAGCAGGCGAGGCGACTCCGCGATTTCTTTTAGCCGTAAAGCCTGAACGAACCGCAGCACAAGGCATGCGGGATTCCAAATACCGCTGGCTTGTCCAGCGGATTGGTTCTGCTTTCTGGCTACACGGAGCGAGGGTGGGACCGCGCGGGGCGTCTGCCTGTCCTCAGGAATCTACTTTACGTCTGCTGCTTTATCCTTTTCGCAGTCTACACCGCAAGCGGATTTGCAGTCTTGGCCGCAGGCTTCAAGTGCAATTCGCTTGAAAACAAATGTGCCGCCAATCGGGGAATTTGGATCGCCGTAGAAAAAGCTGAACTTCGCTGTATCGTCCTTCTGGAATTCAACCGTAGCTCCAAATCCTTGTACTCCCTCGTCTACGGTGACCAAGTCCAACTTGCCATCGCGTGCTTGAATCGCTTGCCATTTCGAAGAACTGCTTTCTATCATTTGTGCTGCTTGCTCTTGGCTGCCAGTTACCGCCGATAAAAGTGTTCCAAACAGCGTCTTTGTTTCCTTGCCGTTGTCGTTCTTGGCCTTGGTTCCCTTTGGCCCCTTCAACAATGTTCCATCCGGCGCAAACTCCATATGGGCGAAGCCGCTCTGAATGTAGTTTGCCATCGAACCGGGGTCTTGGTCGGCCTTGCTTTCGACCTTCTCGGAGGTAATCTCCCAGGTGCCGTAAATGAATTTGCCCATCGAAGCCACTGCATCGCGAGACAGTTTTTCATCCTCTGTTTCAGCAGGTGCATCCGCTCGCGGGATAAGTACGGCCACGTGAGAACGATCTTCGTTCATCATGTAGTGCCAATTGCGTATGGGATCAAAGCCGATTGCCACGTGCTTACAACCGCCCGCAACTTTAGCAGTCCCCACGAAACCAAGGTACTCGCCCGCTTGACTGAATCGCTTGATGTGCCCAATACTCGACTCGGCGGTAAGAATTTCGCCATTGCTGCAGCATCGAACATTCATTGGATTGCAACATGAACCGAATCCCTCGTCGTCGTTCCTGGATCGCTTTCCCCATCCATTCAAACGTTTTCCGTCGCGGTCATAGAATCCGACCTGAAACTTGGTGTTTTCAGCCACCAATAAGTTCTCACCATCGGTTTGAATATCTAACTGCCCACAGCAACCGTGTACATCATTCATAATCACTTTTGGATTTTCCAGATTATGGTCCAGTCGCCAAATACCGTACCCGAAGCCAGTAATCATCGGGCATGATACGAACACATCCTCGTCCGTTGCCGTAATACCAGTCGCATTGGCCCAACGATCCATCGAACCGGTTTGGTCGAGACCCGCGTTTTGCAACGTGTTAGAGGCCATCTCCTCGAATTGCTTTTTTGAGATGTGGAGAAGTTTTAGTCGGCGTTCGCGCCGCGTCTTTGCTTTGTCTTCTTCATCGTCCGGCACAATTTCGAGTTTTGCAATTTGTTCCTCTAATCGATCCAGTTGGGTCTTGGAGGCCTTGGCCATTTCCTTGGCGCGTTTCTCGTTCTCTTTTTTGATTGCCGCGATCGCCTCTTCTTGGTTACCGATGTTCGGTGCTTCTACCTCACGTTCGATTTTTCCCTCGATGGTCATGCGTGCAATCTTCCCCGAGCCCGCCACGAACAACTTGCCTTCAGGTGAGAAGTTTAGCGCCTGCGGAATAAACTTGAGTGGGAATGTTTGCAGCATCTGGCCGTCGCCGCTATAGACCATAATCAAACCCTTGTCCGCACCGGTCCCGCCACAGCACATCCATAAATTGTTATCCGGCCCGACGCAAAAAGTCTCTAATTTTACCGGTCTACCCTCGACCATCGGCGCGATGCTTCGAGCTTGCTTATGAGTTGGTTCGTTATTTGCCGCATGAATGGCAGGAACCTGCATAGCCAAGCCCCAAGCAAGCATCGTTGCCATGACCCGTTCTTGAGAAAAGAAGTTGTTGCGCATGGTCTAGTCCTTTGTTTTTTGGGCAAGGTTTAACTTCCAGAGGAGGCTTCATGGTAAGACAATTTATCTGGAATAGCAAGATTAGGAAAACAAATCCTACAGAGCCGGTGGGATTCAGAAATACCGCAGGCTTTTTCTGCTGGATTGTTCTGCTTCCAAACTAAACAAGGCGAATGGCCTCAAGTTTTTTGCAAACTTGAAAGTGGGAACGCCTCCAAGCCCATTGATGCGTTCTAAAGCTGTAAAACGTCCTGGAACAGGTGGTCGGATCCATCGGCTTTAAGGCGTCGATTTTAAGCTGCGCCGCGAAACACTTTTGCTAACGTCCCCTGGTAGCGGAATGCGTCAAGCAATTCGTTGGCGTCCAGCATTCACGAAAGCTTTGACAGCTTCCGCTACGATTTAAATCGGCGCGCCTTAAGATCGACGCCCGCTCCGGCCCAGACAGCAAAGTTCGACAATAAACGCCAATCGCGGCAAATAAAAAAGGCCATCGAGATTTCGATGGCCTTTGAAGTCATTCAATCAAAATCATTTAATTAATAGGACTAACGATGGTTGCACTCTTGTTCTTGTTAGCAGCAATAATTCCGAGAGCAGTTAACCCGCCAATGGCTGCAATGCCGCCAAGTCCCAAGCGTCCACCACCGAGTCCGCCGCCGCCACCACCACCAAATCCACCACCGTATCCGCCGCCACCACAACCGCATGATGGAGCCATACCGCAATCGTCTACAGGAACTGCACAGTCGCTCACAATCGGAGCAGCTTGTGGTACCGTTTCAACGATCGTCTGAACTGGCTGCTCGCAAACTGCAACTTCACAGCACTGAACAACCTCCACATTCATCTGTCCGCATGCGTTAGAGATGTTCGAGATTAGTCGACTGCCATCGGTTCCGACAGACGCGGTTGTATTGCCGACGAGCTCGAAGGAAGTCGCTGCGAATCCGGAAATACCGGAAGCTACGAATCCAAAAACGCCTGGCCGAAGTCCTTCAATACTGAACTTCCCGTTCTTGTCCGCCTTACCTCTTGCGACTTCCTTGCCATTTTGCAGAACGTAAACCATCATGTCGCTCATGTCTGCCGTCGAAACAAGCGAACCGAGTTGGCCTGAAAGTTTTCCATCGACTAGCTTAACGAATTGCGATTTGCTGAATGCACGCGAATCACCGAGTGGATCCCTCGAAACTTGTTTGATATCGGCTCGAACCGCGACCACGGGAAGACTTTGAGCGCGAAGGATCTCCTTTACCTTCAATCCAGCTGGACGTACTACGCGAACTTCTACTGAACTATTCAGGTGTGCGTTGCTTGCATCCAAAATTTGCAATGAAAAAGCTGCAATCGACTCGTTGGTACGACTTACCAGGGAATAAGAACCTGGCCCTACGTTTTCAAATTTGAAATTGCCGGATTCATCTGCCATTGCAGAATGTTGAATTTCGCCATCGCGAACCAATGCGACTGGTAGTCCAGCGAGAGCTTCCTTTTCGCCATCCGCTAACTGAACCAAGCTACCGCTAATCGAACCTTCACTGTCGAGGCGAACCCATTGCTTACTGAACAATTGATTCAGTGTTGTGACGGTCGAAACGCTGACCGCTGGAATTGTCTCATCTGCCATTAGGCTTTGGGCGACTCCGAACGACAAACTTGTTGACATTACCAAAGCAAGGGCACTGGCGAAGCCCGCTGCACGCGATCCAAATCTCATGTTGTGTTTTCCTGTCTAAGAGAAAGACTCTCCTGAAAAAAATTATCTCTACTACGTGATACCCTCAAAACTGCATTAATACAAGCTTTCCAAACGCAAATGTCGGAAAAATCTGCAAAAAACCCCCAGTCGAAACAGCCATACCTATTTCAGTTCTGGCTTGATTGAGTTTCGGTTCACGCTCCCATCGCGATTCTGGAATATCGGAGAAACCCGGTTCGAATTCGTGCTCGGAGGTGGTGGGGGTCTAAAATCCAAAACTTTTGCTTGCATTGCGCTCCCCATTGCAGAAACCTCAGCCCCCGATCCGCGAAGCCAACCCATCAGTTTGTCCAAATTGATCCGACTTATTCCGAGTGCCTTCGCCTCTGATTCAAGATTGTTTCGCTCTTTTGCGTAAAGAGCGTCCTCTTTGGTTAGATCCCCCCGCACTTTGAAGTCTTCTCCCATAACGAGCCAGCGCGTATTAACGCTCAATTTGTTGTCGGAATTGCCGGAAAGCTTGCCACCCGGGGGTAAATCGACGGTTACTTTGCCACCGTTTTGTTCAATCAACGCCTTCAGCGTAACTCTGTCATCATTGCCATCTCCGTTCATATCCATTTTGCCCACAAGTGCAAATTCAACACTTCGACCGGGTTGCCACGCTGGCGAATAGATTAAGTCACCATTGAGAATGATGGACCTTGTAGAAAGCACTTTGCATCGAGACAAGTGCTCTTCTACTGCAATGACTTCGATTAGCGCCTTTGGCTTCTCGTTAGCAACTCGGGATACATCCGATCCTACGACCCCGAATTTTACGCCCGGCCGCAAGCCAGAAGACCTACCGAGATTGATCCAGACGAGATCTCCACCACTACCGCTCGCCGCCTCGGTAATCTTGCCCTGCACGTATTGAAAATCCTCACCTTGAATTTCGTTGAGTTTAGTGCGGAAAAGATCTAGGCTTTTTTCCATTTCGCCGATCTTTTTCTTCGAATCCTCCAACTGAGCGGTCAACTCCCGATTCTTCTTATTTAGCAGTTTTTCCATGTTCTGCTTGTTCAACTCAATACTGGCGATCTGTTCGCCTTGCTCCTTGTTTTTTTCGGTATACTCGACGAGCTCCTTGTCTCGCTTATTTGATAGATCCAGCGAGTTCTGCTTCTCTGCTTCCCTGGCTTTGGTTTCCTGTGCAAGCTTAAACTCAAAATCGTCCTTGAATGCGGCCTCTTTCTTGGCCGCTGAGTCCATCGCGGTGTTTCTCGCTCGCAGTTCTGAAACCAATACTCCTACCAGATTCGTATAATTTCGGGGTGAAGGATTCGGTCCGAAAAGCGACATATTGTCGGTGTACGTTTTAATCGCTTTATTCCATTGCTCGTCGGCGGGGATCGAGGTTGATAATTGATTGAACTCCGCATCGGAAAGTGTCTTAACCCCGAGCATACCCTCCATGAGCTGAACTTTAGAGTCGCTTGTTCGCAGCGATTCCTGTGCTTTCTTTTCTCGATCTAGCGCGCCGTCTACCATCTTCGAGTTAGTCCCCGACTGGAAAATCACAAAAGCCAACGCTCCAAGACAAGCGACGCTGACTATCGACATGACCGTGACGTAGGCTTGCCAAATATAAACGTTGCGATCGCGGGCCATAAAAACCTCAAAAAACACAGAAGAGAAGTTACGATTGGAAGTGGGTAGG
>JANLRK010000024.1:0-3897 GCA_031361585.1 Pirellula sp.
CAGCTCTGGAACAGCGCCCTCGCCATCGCCTCCAAAGTCGCGTTCATCCGCCGGTTCAACTCGATCTTGTCGTCCAGCGCCCCAAGCACCGCCGCGATGGCTCTTTGCTCGGCGAGGGGTGGGAGCTCGACAGATAATCGCCTCAACGAATCAATCGTTAGTGCTTTTTGTGCGCTTCCGATCATGACGGACGAAAGTGCGTGCTGTCCGTCTGTTGACTTCAGCCAATACGAAAGGCACCAAGGATCGAGTTCTTTGAAATCGCTGAGCCAAATAATGTTCCCGTCCTTGAAATAGAACTCCCCTTCGTCATTCACGACGTAGGACTGGCCCGATCTATTCCCAACGGAACTGATAAGGACGTCACCTTTTTTCGGAGAACCATGAGTTTTCTTGAGTTCGCGGTAACGCTTCTCCGATATGAAAAGATCGTAGCGGTGAAATTCACCAAGTGCTTTATCAATCACGTCCTTCGAGCGAAAAAACGGTATCCCGAATTCAACGTATTCTTCGGCGAACACCCGCTTGCTTGACTTCACCACGCAACGGTCGCCAAGCCTAAACTGAGTGATTTCACCCTTCATAACCCAGCCCCCTCAGGTTTGCTTTGATGGCCTGCTCCAGTTTCGCGGACTCGGTGAACATTTCCAAGAGAAATTCCTGTAAGCGGTCGAGCAACGCGTCTTCTAGGTCGGACTCGCCTATGGTGTCCTGGGAGCGGAGGCCGAGGAACTCGAAGAGGTAGGGATCGCGGACGATCTGGCTGGGCTGGAGGGTTTCCGTTCCTGCCTGGGCGATAGCGGAGAGCTTGGTTTTGTTTTTGGAAAGTCCGCTGCGCTCGTAATAGAGACTGGCGATTTGGCGGCGGAGTTCGCGGACGGACCAGTTGCCCCGGATGGACTCGATCTCGTAGAAGCGGCGCTGGGTTTCGTCGGGGAGTTCGAGGAGTTCTGCGAGGTGGGAAAAGGAGAGGCGGAAGATGAGTTCGGGATGAGGGAAAATGAATTGTGGAGACCGTGACTCCACAATTCGAGATTCGGGAGACAGTGACTCCCGAATTCGGTCTGAAGCACAGGGAAGATGAGCTAGGAGGGGCTGTAGTTCAGGCCTTAGTTGAGATTGTGGAGACAGTGTCTCCACAATGTTTGGGTAGGTGAGATAGAGTTGTCGGAAGCGATAAAGTTCCCGGCGGTCACAGCGTTTCCATCCTTGCTGAGACAGCCCTTTGGCGAGGGTATCCATCAGCTTGTCACCATAGCTCGACCGGTCGGCTCCCTGACGCTCATATACTTCGATTTGTCTGCCAATGAGCCAGTTCCGCAGGGTCAGCCCAATGTTGACGGCTTTGGTGGCGAAATCCTGTGCCTGATGGTGGATCTGGACAATGGTATTCACCAGCGACTCGAAGTCGCCGCTCAACGCAGGTGTGGAGGGCTTCTTTTTAGACGCCATAACCCAGCCCCCTCAGGTTGCGTTTGATTGCATCGGCATCCTGGGACTTCGTACGAATGAGATCGTTGACAACAAGAGCACAGGACTGCGCCGCTTGTCGCTGAAGCTCGTGGAGCGAAGCGGCACACTCTTTCATCTGTATAAGGAGGCTGTCGTAGGAGTCGGGCATGTTCAGCTCCACGTGATGTGACCAACTCAATAAGTCAGAAGGCTTCTGACCTTTTGGGTATTGGCCGGTAGCATAAACGTCGGAGATCCTAGCCAGGAGGTTTTGGTAAGCGGCGTCGGAGGTTAGCTCGTGATCGCCCATGCTATTGGCTCCTCGGTGGTTGGCTGTAACCGAGACCTGCTAGATTAACGCGAATAGCTGCTTCGAGCTTTGCTGACTCGGCAAATTGCGATTCTAGCTCAGCGATCAGGCGGGGCATTTTTTCTTCAAAAGGGTCGCCGTCGTCTTCGACTTCCTCGGCACCGACGTAGCGGCCCGGCGTGAGGACGTGGCCGTGCGCAGCGATTTCGTCGGTAGTGGAGGATTTGCAAAAGCCGGCGATGTCGGAGTAAGTGGGGTAAGCATCCTGCTTGCCATTCTTCTTCGCTGACTGCAAGCCCACCCCACGGTCGCCGCGCCAAGCGTGATAAGTATCCGTGATTCGTGCTATGTCCGCATCGGTGAGTTCTCGATGGACTCGATCGATCAGTGTGCCGAGTTTTCGCGCGTCAATGAAAAGCGTTTCGCCTTTGCGCTTGCGACGCTTGGTTTCGGTCTTGCTCTTCGTTAGAAACCACAGACAGACGGGAATCTGCGTGCTTTAAAACAACTGGCCAGGCATTGCAACCATGCAGTCAACTAAGTCTGCCTCGATGAGCGCTTTGCGGATCTCACCTTCACCGGATTGATTGGAAGACATGCTGCCGTTGGCGAGCACGAAGCCAGCCATGCCAGTTGGTGAAAGGTGATGGATAAAGTGCTGCACCCAAGCGAAGTTGGCATTGCCTTTCGGCGGAACCCCGTACTGCCAGCGAACGTCATCGTCTTTACGGAACCAGTCCGAATCATTGAACGGCGGATTCGCCAATACATATTCCGCGCGTAGGTCCGGATGTAGATCGCGACGAAAAGTGTCAGCGTGCTCTGGTCCGAAGTCGGCTTCGATGCCGCGCAAGGCTAGGTTCATAACAGCCAGCCGTCGCGTCGTTGAGTTGCTCTCCTGCCCGTAGATACTGATGTCGCCAAGCTTGCCACCATGCGCTTCGACGAATTTTTCAGACTGAACAAACATCCCACCGGATCCGCAGCACGGGTCATAGATCCGACCTTTGTATGGGGCCAGCATTTCAACCAACACTCGCACGACGCACGACGGCGTATAAAATTGGCCACCCTTCTTACCTTCGGCGCTCGCGAACTGTCTCAAAAAATACTCGTAGACGCGCCCCAGCAGATCAACGGAGCGATGCGAGGGCAGCGGATCGGTTTCCAGCTTGCCCGTCGCTTCACCTTCGCCTGCATCCGGCGGCAAGTGGGCCGTTGCGACCTCCGCGCCGGCAGCCGACTGGATCAACACGATCGTACCGATCAAGTCAATCAATTCACCCAGCCGATGTTTATCCAACGCCGGCCGCGCGTAGTCTTTCGGTAAGACGCCTTTTAGTCGTGAGTTGTCGCGTTCGATGGCGACCATCGCATCATCAACCAGCTTTCCGATCGTCGGTTGCTTTGCATTGGCCTGTAGATGCGTCCAGCGAGCTTCCTTGGGTACCCAGAACACGTTTTCGGCTTTGTACTCGTCTTAGTGTTCCGGATTCGCCCCCGCGTATTCTCCTTTGCCCGCTTCGAGTTTTGCGCGATGTTGTTCGAAGGTGTCCGAAATGTATTTTAAAAAGATCAGCCCCAACACAACGTGCTTATACTCGGCCGCGTCCATGTTGTTTCGCAGCTTATCCGCTGCCAGCCACAATTTGGCTTCAAAGCCAATGTTCGCGGAGCTTCCTTTTTCCGTTTTCTAATTTGCCATATCATTTTATGTTCTGAAAATCATGCCTGCCCATTAGCCGCGAGTGATGCTCGCGGAAGAACATTGTAACCGGTGAATTCGGGTGCGTGCGACGGTTCATCGCCCCGCGATTCACAGAGCGCGCGGCCGGATGGACGCGCGGTTAAACGCAAGCGAGACCTCGCTGAACCGGACTAACAGGGGGCGTTGGCGCACTACAATGAAAAACGCATGCGGCGTAAATCCTGCCGTACCTCGTCGTTGGACAGCAGTGCGATGAAGGACTGAACCGCCGGACGCTGCAGTCGAGCTGTCGGTACGGCAAAGTCGAATTGTTCATCTTGAAAAGGCTCGAAGGCAAGCTGGGCGGCCCGCGCGGTGGCTTCAATGGCGACGCCCCAGTCGGCGCGATGTTGAACAATAGACGCTACGACAGCACTGTGATTACTTG
>JANLRK010000041.1:0-3108 GCA_031361585.1 Pirellula sp.
CGGTCTGTTTCCAGGGTGCCGATCATGGTTGCACGCTCCACTTGGATCTGTGACTGACGGGCTCGTCGTTGTTTCTCACGAGCTACGATGGCAGACTCGCCGCTTGCGAAGGCGTTTCCATTGGCATCTGCCGTGCGCTGACCGATGGCATTAGTTTCGGCCGTAACGTTGATATCCTTGTCGAACATAGCCTTGAGCCGGATCCAAGCCTTTTGGATGAAGCCGATGGATGAATTCCAAGCGATCGTTAATCCGGTCGTAAAGAGGGTCCACGCCTGGCCTAAAAATGAAATCGTGTCGGTGAAAGTGGACTCGATACTTGTCCAAGCGACCACGAATACATCGGCCAAGCCCGTCGTCCACATATCCCATGAGAACTTCCATCCCTTAATGAAAGCGAGGTAGTAGCCGTAGATTACATTGAATCCGCCACGGAATGCACGTGTGAGACCGGCCATTGCGACTTGGCCAGCGCCCTCGAGGTTGCCGTCGGCGAGTGCTTTGCCGATAGCACCAAAATACTGGGTTGCCCCGTCATACATCCAGGCAAAACCATCGACTATTTTACTAACCCAACTAGCGATGTGCACTCCAACTGGTCCAAGCGACGCGCCAATGAAGGTCATCGACCCCGCCCACACGTTGGCAATAGTTGTCGCCACATCGGTCCAAGTTATTCCAAACGCATACATCGCGGCCGTCAGTCCACCGATTGCAGCCGCCACCGCCAAGGCTGGAATGGCAATTGCAGCCAGCACACCTGCGACAGCCACAATCGCGGTCTTCACAGCGATGAGTGCCGCAATTAGTGCTGGCCCCACCGCAATCGCCGCGATCTTAAATGCCAGCCCCAGTCCAATGGCCGAAGCCCCGACTGATCCAAGTGCCGCCACAATAGGTGCAACCAAAGCAATAATCCCGCGATTCTTGTCGAGCCACTTGGTAACGGCAGCGGAAACACCAATGATTATGTTGGTGATGCGATTGAGCATGGGAGCCAAGGCCGCACCAATTTTGTTGTAAACGGCAGAAAGCGACATCCGCAGTTTATCGAGCGTGTCGCCGAACACAGCTGCCGATGCCGCATCCTTCGAGGACATAATCAATCCAAGATCGCGAGCTTCCTTTGCTAAATCTCGGAGACCATGCTTTCCTTCCATTACCCGGACCATTTTCATTCCATTACTCCAGTTTCTGGTTTGACTAGTTGCCAGATTGTTCAACAATCGATTTGATTTGAATGATCGTCGCTTCAGCTTTGGTCACCTCGTTTTGAAGCTGACGATTGCTCTTCAGCCCCGGCTTAGTGAAAACGAACGCCGTAAGAACTGCCGTGAGGTCAGACTTCAGATCAGCCAGACTTTCGCTAAGCCGTTGGTTTTCAGCTTTTAACTTGGAATTCCAAACGAACATGATCCACCTTGCACTGGAGGGAAGGCTAATTGAAGTTGATGGCAACCTTGACCTTGGTCGGTCCGTTGCCAGCAGCCTCGACGCAGCGGCCCAGTGGAATGATGCCTGCACCGACTACCGCGCTTGTTGCCAGCTTGGTTGCCGTCACAAAGTTGACGTCGTCCCCGACAGCGAACGTGGTCGCACCGGCTTTGTCACAATTAAAGATTGCGCCTTGCTTGCGGCAGATCCCAGCGGTTTCGTTGGCGGCAACAGGCCGAACTGCGATGCCTAAAGGCTTGCTGTTTGCAACCACAACTTCACCGGCAGCTAGTACGGTACCACCGTTGGCGTAATCGATCGCATCGCCGTGCTTAAAATATTCGTGTGACATCGTGTTTGAGTCCCCTGTATAAATGGTCCAATTATTGATTCGTACACAGTCCCGCCGTTCGCTATGCTTCGCCCTTTGCTTTCATGCCTCCACGTGGATCTTGAAGGGCTACACCAAAATCGTGATAGCCACGCATTTTGACACCCAAGATGTTGAAGTCCGCTTCGGCCGTTTCGATCGTCGGTGATTCTTGACCGTTGAGGAACGCGACTTCAATAACAGGCAGGTCATTGGGATCCGCCAGCAAATACCACGCTTTGCCGGACGCGCCCGGATAGGTCGCATTACCCAAGTAACGACTTACTTCCACACGGTACTTACCTTGGTGTGGGTTGCTTGTGGTCGTCTTGCTGTTGGCGGTGTTGTCCCGCATTTCCAGCGACTTGTAGAGCTGCGCGGCGGTGGTCGAAATGGCTGTGGGGACAAGCATGATCTGAGGCATGATGCCGACTGGCTTGCCATCGGTATCTACCTGGTCCATGAACGTCGTTTCGCCGAGCGTTAATCCATCGATTCCAAGGTTTGTGTTGGCTCCGAGGATGTAGTTCTTGTTACCGGCCACGAAGAATGCAGCGTTATTGAGGAACGCGGTCCAAAAGACATCGTTGATCTTGAGGCCAGAACCGCGACCCAGCTTTCGAGGCACAGTCGTAATTGCACCGAGGTCGTCATTAATAAAATCCCGGCGATCGATGGCCAACATGAGACCGTAAGTATCGGCCTTGTTGCTGTACTTTTCCTCGCCGAGCGTACCACTGGCGATTTCGCCACCTGGAGCGACCAGTTCGTACTGGTCTTTACCTACCAGCCGATAACTGCTGATCGTCTTGAAATCATTAACGGTTCGGACGGCGCAGATGTTTCTCCACACGCGCTCGACTGAGAAAAATCCTTCCAGCAAAAACTTGTTGGCAACGTTGGAAAGGATGCCCGAGACTTCAATCGTCGAAAGACCAGCTTGAATCGAGGGAGCAAATGCAAACCGTAGTACTTCACGAGAGTCACGGAAGTTGCGACCCGTATAGCCATTGGCCCATGCGGCTTCGAGGACAAGTTCCTGAAGAGTGATCCCGCCACGGAAGCGGCGGTTCGCTGCTTCTAACGTCTTAGGTTCATACAAGGTTTCCACGTCGGTGTGTCGGGCAGCCAACATACAAGCTGCTTCGAGTACTTGTCCAGTAAGGGATCGATCGACCGATTGGATGGCGGGTGCTTGAGGGCGTTGCGATCGTAACATCTCTAACTCCGTTCGAGGGGAATCCCAGCCTTCGGCGATAGCCCTGGCTTCAATGCCTGCATCCCGACCATCGCAAATCTTCCGA